>CAZCVY010000053.1:0-36036 GCA_964501985.1 uncultured Acidobacteriota bacterium
CCGATATACGGGGTTGTGGGAAGTTGAGGGCCGAAAAGGGCCGCGACTGGATCGCGTAGCCGGGGTCATCAAGGCAATGCGCTACTTTAAGGCCTATGCCCCTAACCCCCAATCCCCAACCGCTAGCATCTGCCTAAACCGCGCGATGGGGGATCTTATCTCCCGCGGCGTCGCGCGCCTTCCAAGCTTCCGCAACGTTTCCCATGACTACCAGGATGTCGCCCTCAGAGATGACCGTGTCATCGCGCGGATTGAACTTTATGCCGGCCTTGCGGGTGCGGACCGCCAAGGGCAAAAGCTCATAGTGACCTCGCAGGTCGACGTCCTTCAGCTTTTTCCCAATCCAGGCCGAGCCCCCGCACACCGTGATTTCCTCCACCCGAATCGTTTCCGACTGGTCGCGGAGCATTACATCCAGAAAACTGACCACCGAAGGCCGAATCAGCTCCGAAGCCAGGCGCATGCCTCCGATCATGTTCGGAGAAATCGCCGAGTTGGCGCCGTGGCGCAGGAGCTTGTCAATCATCGGGGCCTCGACGCAGCGCGCCACGATGCGGAGATTGGGATTCAAGTGCCGCGCCGTAACCGTCGTCAGCAGGTTGTCCTTATCCTCGGGCAGGACGGTCGCCAGTCCGCGCGCGTGCTGGATTCGCGCCGCCGTCAAAATCTCCTCATCGCCGCCGTCACCCTTCAGGACGGGAACCTCACCCAATTGGCTGATCTTCTCCAGGCGATCTGGATCGTGATCGATCACCACAAAGATGTTCGAGGTCTTCAGGAGTTCTTTGACCAGGTAAGTGCCGGTTTCACCTGCGCCGCAGATAATGAGGTGGTCGTGCATGTCCCGGATCAGTTTCTGCATCTTGCGTCTCCGAAAAAAGTGGTTGAGTTCCCCCTCCACAATGAAGGCGGTGGAGGCGGAAAAAACGTAAAGCATGATTCCGATGCCGATGATGATGAAAAAAATGTTGAAAAGGCGCAGCCCCGGGTTGGCGTGAGTGTCGACGATCTCACCGTATCCCACCGTCGTAACCGTGATCACCGCCATGTAAAAGGCGTCCAGCAGCGTGACCTCGGGCCCGCCAAACCACATGTACACCGCCACCGCCGACAGCACTACGACGACCAGCAGCATCAGCGCAATCATCAGTTGTTTACGTAGGGACACGGAATCCTCTTGGTAGGGATAAGGTATCAGGTGCCAGGTGTCAGGTGCCAGGAAAAGAAGAAAGGTCGAAAGTCGAAGTTCGGAACTCGCAGATGAACGATTCCCTTACGAGCTTCGATTTCCGCCCTCCCCCCAGGGGAGGACCGTGAGTAGCCGTAGGTGAAACCTACGGATCGGAGCGACCACGACGATCTCTCTTTTGACCCAGCAGGGGCCGACCGTCCGGCCCCTTCAGGGCCGAAACCCTATCTTGGGTGGTCGTATCCGTGGGTTTCACCTACGGCTAGTCACGGTTTTCCCCTTCGGGGAACAAAACTACGATCCATTCCATTCCTCCCAAACGGCTCGGGCTTGGCTAATTTTGGACAGCCTTGCCCAACACCTAAACCCTGACACCTGATACCTGACACCCGATACCTGGCACCTGAAACCTCACACCTCGCACCTGGCACCTATTCTCCCAGCAGCGTGCGATGTTGCTCCAGAAGAAAATGGTCCGTCATTCCGGCTATGTAATCGCAAACCACCCGGTGCAGGGATTCACTCTGCGATTGATTGAAGTAAAAAGTGGGTAGACTTGTTGGGTGTTTCAGGTAGTACGCGAAGAGGCCGCGAATGCAGCCAATGAGCCGTTTTCGCTCGGAGTTCACGTTTTGATTGAGGTAGAGGCGCGCAAAGAGAAATTCCTTCGTCCTTTTGTTCTCGCGCTCCATAGTCGCTCCCAAGGCGACCAAACGGTTGCGGCAAGTGCGAACCTGCGCAAGCGATTGGATCCTCTTCTCCACCAGGCGCCGGCGAGTGGATTCAATTAGGTCGGTCACGAGCGCATTCAGCAGCCGCTTGAGGGTTTCGTTGAACCTCAGCTTCTCTTTCACCGCCGGATACTTCTTTTCCATCGTCCGGTAGATCCGGTCGAAAAGGGGCAGACCCTCGCGGATGGCGGGTAATTTGAGGAGTTTGGCTTCGTAGCCGTCGTCGAGGTCAGCGCAGTTGTAGGCAATTTCGTCGCCCGCGTCGATGATCTGCGCCTCGAGCGGCGGCCGCTCGTCCAGCCGGTATTCGGCCAGTTCCGGGTGCGCGGCAGGGGAGTAATCGCGCGAGTGCTTGACGATGCCCTCGCGCACCTCGAAGGTCAAGTTAATGCCGGAGAACGCAGCATATTTCTGCTCGAAGGATTCGACAATGCGCAGGGCGTGGAGGTTGTGATTGAAGCCATCGTGATGCTGTCGCATCAACCTGTCGAGCTCGAACTCGCCGGAATGGCCGCCGGGCGGGTGGCCGAGGTCGTGGACCAAGGCCAACGCTTCCGCCAAATCGGTATTCAACCCCAATGCCTTGGCCACCGTGCGACAGATCTGCGCCACCTCCAGGGTGTGGGTCAAACGATTGCGGAAGTGATCGGAATATCGCCGGGTGAAAACCTGAGTCTTATCTTCCAAACGCCGGAAAGCGCGAGCGTGGACGATGCGATCGCGATCGCGCTCGTAATCGTTGCGGTAAGGGTGCGGGGACTCAGCGTGGCGCCGGCCCTGCGACTCTTCCACCCGCATGGCGTAGGGCGCAAGTTGACAGTTCTTCTGGTGGACCATCGCTTCCTGCCTTCGGCCTCCCCGCAGGCGAATATAGCACAGCGCCGCGGCAGGAGGCGGTTAGAGCGTGCACCGCCTCTGTTATAATGGTTGGTCAACCCGGGTGGCAGGGGGCGACAGGTTCTGCAAACCTCGCAGGGGCAGACCAGCACGCGGAAATCTACCAGGGAGGTCCCCGAATCGTGGTGCGCGACACACTCGTTTGCCTGCTGGCAGGAGGCGAAGGGGAGCGCCTGAACCCATTAACGCGGGACCGGGCGAAGCCCGCCGTGCCTTTCGGCGGCATCTACCGGATTATTGACCTTACGCTTTCCAATTGCATTAATTCCGACCTGCGTCACATCTACGTTCTAACCCAATACAAAGCCCTTTCCCTGAACCATCACATCCGCGAAGGGTGGAGCATCCTCGCGCACGAACTGGGGGAATTCATCACCATTCTGCCGCCCATGAAGCGCGTTGGCGACCATTGGTACCAGGGCACCGCCGACGCCATCTATCAGAACCTTTACTCGATCGGCAGCGAGCCCTGCAAGTACGTCCTGATCCTTTCCGGTGACCACGTCTACAAGATGAATTACCAACTGATGCTGAAGCAGCACGTGGACGCGGGCGCTGGCGTGACCGTCGGCACCATTGAGTTCGACCGGTCGGAGGCCTCGCGTTTTGGCGTGTGCGATATTGATGCCTCCGGGCGCATCGTCGGTTGGCAGGAAAAACCCGCCGACCCCAAACCGGCGGGACACGACCCCACGAAGAGCAACGTTTCCATGGGGATCTATTGCTTCAATCGCGATCTGCTGATGGAAACCTTGTTGGCGGACGCTGACGATCCCGAGTCACAACACGACTTCGGGAAAAACATCATCCCCAAGCTCATCGAGAAACGGTGCGTCTACTCCTACAATTTCATCGACGAAAACAAGAAGGAAGCTCACTACTGGCGGGACATCGGAACGATCGAGGCCTACTACGAATCGAATATGGACCTGGTTTCGGTTTCGCCGGTATTCAATCTCTACGACTCGCTGTGGCCCATCCGCACTTACCAGCGCCAATACCCTCCGGCAAAATTCGTATTCGCGCAGGAAGGCCGACGCATGGGAATTGCCGTGGATTCTATTGTCTCCTCGGGCTCGATCATTTCCGGCGGACGCGTCACCGGCTCGGTCATATCACCCGACGTGCGCGTCAACAGCTACACGGAAGTAGAGAGTTCCATCCTGATGTCGCACGTCAACATTGGCCGTTACTCGCGCATCCGCCGCGCCATCATCGATCGGCACATCGACCTCCCCGAGCGCACCGAGATCGGATACAACCTGGAAGAGGACCGCCAGAAATATCACGTCACCGAATCCGGAATTGTCGTCGTGGTGCCGGAGCAGAGATTGTTTGAGGAACCGGAGTAGGTGGAGCGCAGTAAGCAGAAGGCAGAAAGCAGAAGGCAGAAAGCAGAAGGCAGTAGGCAGTCCTGCCAGCGTAGGAACCGGATCGAATGACGTGTGACTCCGGGCTTCACGGACCATCTACTAAGGATCGCAAAATAAAGTGACGAGTTCTGAGTAGCGCGGGCGTCTCGCCCGCCGGCGCGTGGGCATCCTGCCCGCGCGCCGACGGGAGCGGGACGCTCCCGAGACAGTGGGCAAGATGCCCGCGCTACGAACATCCTTGTAACTATATTTTGCGAACCTCAGTAGAATCGGTGGGTAGCGGGGTAGTCACAGGCCAGAGGCCAAGGGGCAGTGGGCCGCAGCCGTTGGGCAGAATGCAAGAGGTAGTGGGTGTGCTGATCATTGCTTACTGCCTTCTGCTTTCTGCTTTCTGCCTACTGCACTTCCGGCGCTCCCGGCAGAACTGCCCACACGGAGTACCCTGCCAACGACTTCAGTTTGCCCAGCCATGCTTTCAGCGACGCAGCGGGGGCCAGCGCGCTTTCGTCATCGGACGTATCCAGCAGGCGGTCGAAGATTGAGCGGTGCGGCGGCAACAGCAGCAGGCTCACTTTTTCATCCGCTGGAATCTTGGCCAATTCGCGCGCGCGGGAGATGGCGGTGTGTAATCCTCCCAGTTCGTCCACCAGTCCGAGCTGCCGGGCGCGCTCGCCCGTCCAAACGCGGCCCTGCGCAATTTTATCGACATCCTCGACCTTCATGTGGCGTCCCTCCGACACCCCCATGAGAAAATTGTTGTAGGTCTCATGCATATTTTTCAGGACGACTTCACGCTGCGCGGGCGTGAAATTCTGGAAGGGGTATTCGAGCGTGGAGTTCTCCGTGGTCGCGACAAAGTCCGTACTCAGTCCGACCTTCTCATACAGCCCCTGAAGGTTGAATTTGCCCATCAGCACGCCAATGGAGCCGGTGATGGTGCCGGGTTCGGCAATAATTCGGTTGGCCGACATGGCCATCCAGTACCCGCCGGAAGCAGCAACATCCGACATGGAAACCACCACGGGCTTGACCGCCTTCGTGAGTTCCAACTCATGCCGCATCACTTCAGAGGAGAAAACGACGCCGCCTGGCGAATCCACGCGCACCACCACGGCCTTTACGAAATCGTCGGAGCGGGCGGTGCGAAACTGCTCGGCGATGGTGCTCGAGCCCATCATTTCATCGCCGAAGGGCGAACCGGAACTGTGCCCCGGCACAATCTCCCCCACCGCATAAATCACCGCAATTTTTTCCGCCGTAAACTTGTCCGTACGTTCGAGGTAACGGTGCAAACCGATCCGCCGGTCATACCCATGGTTCTTCTGATTGACGAAACCTTCGGCCTGTTCCCCGTATCCAACCCGGTCCACAAGGCCTGTGGCAGGGGCGGCATCGGAATTGTACGGCCCACCGGCAATCACTTTCTCCACTTCCTCCGGCTTCATGTTGCGCGACGTTGCGACACCCTGAACAAATTGCCGGTACCAGTCATCCACCAGGGCTTTCGTTGCCTCGCGATGGGGCGGTGTGAATTTCTTTTCCGTGTATACGTTGGTGGCGTTCTTAAAATCGCCAATGTGAATGAAGTCGGGATAGATGCCGAGCTTGTCGAATGTGCCGCGCATAAACGTGGTTGAAGCCATCATTCCGTGAAGATGAAATTCGGACTTGGGAAGCATGATCACCGTCTCGCAAGCCGAGGCGAGGTAGTACGATCGGTTCGTCGCGAACTCCAGGTAAGAGACGCTCAGTTTGCGCGCGCGGTTGAAGGCCTTGATGGCGTCGCGAATCTCTTGAATCTGCGCCATCCCCAGGGAGGTTTCGCCCACCCGAACCTCAAGTCCGGTGATGTGCGGGTCCGTCCGCGCCCGCTCGATCCCCTCGGTGATGTCCGTGACCGTGGTGGACGGACCACTCAGCATGTCCTGAAGTGAATTATCCGGCGTCCGCTCTGGAATCGCGTCCTCGATCTGCACCGTCAGCAGCGTGTTCGGCTTGATGCGCCGGGCATAGATGATCCCTAGAATGGCGAGTACCGGCAACGCCACGATGATGACCACCACCACCAGGACTGTCTTTCCAATTCTCGTCATTCTCATCCTCCCCGGATTGCGCGGAAAGGCCCGCCATCACGCCGTAACCTGATCGGTGCTTGGTGCGGGCCGCGGCGTCAGTTGAGAGGGCCTCGGCAGCATGGAAAATCAAGCCTCTCTGCCGCATTCAGCACATTATGAACACATCAGGGGAGTTTTCAAAATCCATCTTGTGGTGAAGCTGACCGTTTGCGGGGAAGCCATCCAACCGGACAGATTGGCGCCCCTCGGTTTGGCCGGTGGTTTCAGCCCCGCGCTGTGATACACTTTCTGGCTTTCAAATTCTCATAAAGGAATTATTCACATGGCACAAATCGATCTCATCGTTGGAAGAGAAATTTTGGATTCACGCGGCAATCCCACCGTGGAAGCGGACGTGGTTCTTCGCGACGGCTCCTTCGGCCGCGCGGCAGTTCCCTCCGGCGCCTCAACCGGTGAACACGAGGCCGTGGAGTTGCGCGACGGCGACAAGCGGCGCTATCTGGGCAAGGGCGTCTTGCAAGCCGTGGATAACATCAACTCGATAATCGCCCGCGATCTGGGCGGACACGACGCCAGCAATCAGACTGAAATCGACGAGCGCATGATCGCACTCGACGGCACCCCAAACAAAGGCAAGCTCGGCGCAAATGCCATCCTGGCCGTCTCCATGGCGGCTTGCCGGGCATCGGCCAGGTCCGCGGGCGTTCCCCTCTACCGCTATCTGGGCGGACTGCAAGCACGCATCCTGCCCGTCCCCATGATGAACGTATTGAACGGCGGCGTTCACGCTGACAACACCGTGGACTTTCAGGAATTCATGATTATGCCGGTGGGCGCGGAGAGCTTCTCCGAGGCGCTCCGCATGTGCGCGGAGACCTTCCACACCCTCAAGAAGGTTCTGAAGGACCGCGGCTACAACACTTCCGTCGGCGACGAAGGCGGTTTTGCTCCCAGCCTCAAATCGAACGTCGAAGCCTTGGAAGTCCTGCTCGAAGCCATCGCGAAGGCGGGATACGCTCCCGGCAACGACATCGCGATCGCCCTCGACCCTGCTTCCAGCGAAATGTTCCAGGATGGCAAATACGTTTTCTTTAAGTCTGACAAATCAAAGAAGTCGTCCGAGGAGATGGTGAAACTTTACGCCGAGTGGGTGCGCCAATATCCCATCGTCAGCCTCGAAGACGGCCTCGCGCAGGACGACTGGGCGGGCTGGGCGATTCTCACCAAGGAACTGGGGGGCAAGATTCAGCTCGTCGGCGACGATATTTTCGTGACCAACACCGAACGCCTGGCGCGCGGCATTGAAGAGGGCGTCGCAAATTCGATTTTGATCAAACTGAATCAGATTGGCACGGTCACGGAGACCATCCGCGCCATCGAGCTCGGCCGCCGTCACGGGTACACCTCGGTCGTCTCGCACCGCTCCGGTGAGACCGAAGACGCCTTCATTGCGGACTTCACGGTGGGTCTTGGCACCGGGCAGATTAAGACAGGCTCCGCCAGCCGCAGCGACCGCATTGCAAAATACAATCAGTTGCTCCGCATCGAGGAGGAATTGGGCAGCGCCGCAGAGTTCCTCGGCCGCGCGGCGTTGAAGTGCGCGTAAAGAGCACGGCCGACCGCCGAGAATTCATGTGGGGGGATCCCCAGACCACGGGAGGGATTCCCCGGGGCCGATGCCAAGTTAGAGGCGGTGCGCTGTTGCGGGCCGCCACCTCGGTTCAGCAACAGCTTGGCAGTGAAATCGTGTTGACAGACGTGAAGCCAACACGATAGTCTGTATTTCCATGTTACGCGCGCTGGCACATCACCATCATTATTTGAGCTCTCAGGTGTCGTGTCAGTGGGCGAATGCTTAACTCACCAAGCGAGATCGACAAAGCGGCCCGCTGACAAAGCGAATCAGCGGGCCTTTTCATTTTCGCGCAGGGGGCGGTGCATGTTGCAACTCAAATATCAAGACGGCGGCCTGATTCCAGCCATTATCCAGGACCGTCACTCCGGAAAAGTTTTGATGCTGGGGTATATGAATGAGGACGCTTACCAGCAGACCCTCATCTCCGGATTCGTCACATTTTATAGTCGGTCTCGCAAGAAGCTGTGGACCAAGGGTGAAACTTCCGGGCATCGGCTGATGGCGAGAGAGATTCGAGTGGACTGCGATCAGGATGCGCTGCTGATTCAAGCCGACCTGACCGGCCCCGGCTGCTGCCACATGGGCTATCGCTCCTGCTTCTTCCGCAAGCTGACGACTAAAGGTGAGGAAATCATCCTCTTGCGGGAGTTCGACCCTGCCCTCGTCTACGGCGAGAAAAACCCGGAGAGCCAAACATGAGCTTGTTGAAGTTAGGTTTGCCCAAAGGAAGCCTGCAAGAAGCCTCGCTGCAACTTTTTCGCCGCGCGGGCTATGAAATCAGCGTCAGTTCGCGTTCTTATTTTCCCACCGTCGATGATGACGAAATTGAGTGCATGCTAATTCGTGCGCAGGAAATGGCGCGGTATGTTGAAGACGGCATCCTCGACGCCGGCTTGACCGGCAAGGATTGGATTCTCGAAAACGAATCGAACGTCGTCGAAGTTGCGGACCTGGTTTATGCCAAGCAAACATTCGGAAAGGTCCGCTGGGTGCTCGCTGTTCCAGAAAAGTCCCCTTTTCAGAGTGTAAAGGACCTGCAAGGGAAGATCATCGCCACAGAACTGGTGGGGGTCACCAAGCGCTATCTCCAGCGCAACGGGGTGAACGCCAAAGTGGAGTTTTCCTGGGGCGCCACGGAGGTGAAGCCGCCGGTGCTGGCCGACGCCATCGTGGAAGTCACTGAAACCGGTTCCTCGCTGCGGGCGAATGGCCTGCGAATCGTCGAGACAGTGCTGGAATCGAACACCAAGTTCATCGCTCACCCCGGCGCGTGGGCCGACGCCTGGAAACGCCGGAAAATCGAGACGCTCATCATGCTTTTGCAGGGCGCCATCGAGGCTGCGGGCAAAGTCGGCCTGATGCTCAACGTCCGGCGTGACGACCTTGAAAAAGTACTGGCGGTTCTTCCCGCTTTGAAGCGGCCGACGATTTCGGCTCTCAGCGATTCCGACTGGGTTGCGGTCAACACGGTCATCGAAGAAAAAACCGCGCGCGAAATCATTCCACGCCTCAAGGCCGCCAATGCGCAAGGCATTGTGGAATATCCGCTGAACAAAATTGTTGTTTGAAAGGCAGGGGCTAGGGGTTGGGGATCAGGGGTTAGGGACCCTGAACAGATGAAAGTGAAGCAGGAGAGCGCGTCCAGGACCTCGCGTTCGCCGATCATGCTTTACCAATTCCCCGCCCCGGCACCAGGCTCTTGGCCACAAAAAAATGCTGGATATTATTCGCAGCAGTGATACCAAAGCGATTGACAGGTTGCTTCGCGCGCGCTCCTCAAGCTTGACCGAAGCGGAGGCGGTGGTGCGGCCCATCCTTCAGGATATCCGCCGCCGCGGCGATCGCGCCCTTCTGCGGTATGCAAAGAAGTTTGATCGCCTCGACCTCAGCAAGTCCGGCTTCACGGTATCCCGCGAAGAAATTCGCCGGGCCTATCGCGGGGTTCCCCGCGGCTTTGTGGAGGCAGTGAAAGTAGCGGCGGCAAATATTCGGAAGGCGGCGCGCCGGCAGTTGCCCCGCACATGGAAGTGCCAAACGCGCGCCGGTGTGCAAGTTGGGCAGATCCTCCGGCCCTTGGAGCGTGTGGCCTGCTACGTTCCCGGCGGGCGTTTTCCCCTGCCTTCCACCGTGCTGATGAGCGTTATCCCCGCGCAAACGGCGGGTGTCAGGGAGGTGATTGTGACCTCTCCGCGCCCCGCCCCGGCCGTACTGGTGGCCGCTGACATCCTGGGTGTAAAGAATATCTACCGTTTGGGCGGCGCTCAAGCGGTTGCCGCCTTCGCTTTCGGAACAGAGTCCGTACCGCGTGTCGACAAGATCGTTGGGCCGGGAAACCGTTACGTGGCTGCGGCAAAAAAACTCGTGGCCGGTGAGTGCGGAATCGATTTCATCGCGGGCCCGTCAGAACTGGTGTTGGTGGGTGGGCGCGGCAACGCCGAGTGGATCGCCTCGGATTTAGTTGCCCAGGCTGAGCACGACCCCGATGCCGTGGCAATTTTCATTACCCCTTCCTTCAAGCTGGCACTCCAGGTTCAGGCGTCCGCCCGCGGAATCGTTGAACGGCTGGATCTGCCGCTCGCGGGCCAATCGCTTAGCGCACAGGGTTGCATCATTGTGACACGCAGCCTTGCGGAGGCGGCCGGGTTGGTCAATCGCTTGGCTCCCGAACACCTTACACTTTTCGAGGGCGCCACGACTCTTCTAGGACGCATCCAATCCGCTGGTTCCATCTTCCTGGGCGCGTACAGCCCTGTTGCCGCGGGAGATTATGCCTCGGGAACGAATCACATTCTTCCCACCAGCGGAGCGGCGCGTTTGCGCGGAGGCCTAAGCGCCGCTGATTTTGTGAAGGCCATTTCCGTTCAGCGCCTTTTTCCTCGCGGGCTGGCTGGACTCGAAAGGACCCTGGTCACCCTAGCCAACACAGAGGGCCTGAAAGCGCACGCTTATTCCGTCCAGACCCGGTTCAATTCCTCGTCGACCGCCACGTCCGAGCGATCCGCGCAGGGAAGGATGGCGAAGCGATGATTCGGCCACGCCAAGCGATTGAGACCTTAAAGAAGTACCGCCCGCCGCAAGAGGGCCGCGGCGGCAAGATGCGGCTGGACTTTAACGAAAACACAGTGGGCTGCCCTCCCCAGGTAATACGCGCGCTGCGGCGAGCATTAACTCCGGAAATGATGACGCGTTATCCCGAGTACGATGAAGGTCGCGGGACGCTCGCCGCCTATTTTCACGTCAAACCTGAGGAAATGCTGCTCGCCAACGGGACCGACGACGCGCTCAAGATGGTCTGCGATACGTTTGTGGACCCGGGCGACAGCTTGCTCGTTCCCGCACCCACGTTCCCCGTGTACGAGTTCTTCCACAACGTGGCAGGCGGCAAGACGTTGCGCATTCGCTACGATGAACGATTTCGCCTGCCCACGGATGAATTCGTTGCCACACTGAAAAGGGAGAAAGTGCGTTGGGTCGCATTGGCCAACCCTAACAATCCAACTGGCACACAGATTCCCAAAGCCGCACTGAAGGCTATTTTGCTCGCTGCTCCGGAAACACTGGTGTTGGTTGATGAGGCCTATCAGGACTTCTCCGGCCAGACCATCCTACCCTGGATTCGCCAATATCCGAACCTGATTGTGACGCGAACGTTTTCGAAGGCCTTCGGTTTAGCCGCGCTCCGCATGGGCTGTCTGTTCGCTAACCCCCAACTCATCGATCCCCTGCAACGCGGGCAGAATCCGTTTGCCGTAAACTCTCTCGCCCTGATGTGCGCGTGCATCGCCATCCGCTATGACGCCCAGGTGCGGAAGTTCGCGGAGACCATCCGCGCGAACCGAACGGGATTCTGCCGCTGGCTCGATGCGCACGACATTCCTTACGTTCCCAGTTCCGCGAATTTTGTCCTTACCCGCGTCGGCGAGCACGCGCCGGAAATCGCCCGGCGGCTTCGGGAGAAAAGAATCCTGGTGCGCGATTGGAGTTACGACCCGCACCTGAAGGGTTACCTGCGGTTCACGATCGGTTCGAAGGCACAACTGCGCCGCCTGATGGCTGAGCTTCATCGTCTGCGGAATCTCATCCAGACTCCCAACGGCAAGGGCGCCTGGAAAAACATGGTTTCCTATTCTTCCACCGGATGGTTTGCATGAAAGCTCGCGTCGCGTCGTTGCATCGCAATACCGCGGAGACCGACATTCGAGGTCGCCTGAATCTCGACGGCCGTGGCCGCTACAAAATCTCCACCGGTGTTCGCTTTCTCGATCACATGCTGGAGCTCTTCGCCCGACACGGCGGGTTCGATTTGGATCTCGAGGCGCACGGCGACCTGGACGTCGATCAGCATCACACCGTGGAGGACGCCGGCATTGTCCTCGGCCAACTTCTGCGCGAGGCATTGGGCTCGAAGAAAGGCATTAATCGCGCCGGATATTTCCTGATGCCGATGGACGAAACCCTGGCCGTCGCCGCCATCGACTTGAGCGGCAGGCCCTACCTCGTGTTGAAAGCTCCTATCAAGGTGCGGTATGTGGGCGATTTACAAACCGAGCTACTGGAGGACTTCTTCCATGGCTTCACGACCACCGCCGCGGCCAACGTGCACCTGAAGGTGGCGTATGGGCGGTCCAGCCACCACGCCATCGAAGCCCTGTTCAAAGCATTTGCGCGAGCTCTGCGGTTTGCCTGCTCGCGTGACCGCCGCCTGCGATCACAGCTTCCCAGTACAAAGGGACTTCTATGATTGGCGTCCTTGACTACGGTGGAGGCAATGTGGGCTCGGTGCTCAAGGCGATCGAGTACCTCGGCCTGTCCGGCGAAAGGATTGATCAGCCGACGGAGCTGAAGGCTGCCGATAAAATCATTTTTCCCGGGCAAGGGCACTTCGGCGCCATGATGAAGGGACTTGCAGACCGCGAAATGCTAACTCCATTGCGGGAGGCGTTCGCGGCCAAGAAACCCTTCCTCGGAATCTGCCTGGGCTTGCAAGCGCTTTACGAGTCGAGCGAGGAAGCCCCCGGCGTTCCCGGCCTCGGCATCCTGCCCGGCTGCGTGGCACGCTTTCAGGGTGTCTTCAAAGTGCCCCATGTCGGCTGGAGCCAGCTCACTCTCCGGCGTGAAACGGAGTTATTTCGAGGAGTCGCCGACGCCAGCTTCGTTTATTTCTGCCACTCGTATTATGGGCCCGTGACACCTCAGGCTTGCGCCGTCACCGATTACGGCCAGACCTTCGCCTCGGGAATCGAAATAGAGAATATCTGGGCTGTCCAATTTCACCCGGAAAAATCAGGAGAAGTCGGCTTGAAGGTTTTGAAGAATTTCTTGAGTCAGTAAGTTGTCCTTCGTCATTCGGCATTGGTCATTGGTCATTCGCCCCTTGCATGGCTACATGGTCGCGGCTTGGACAGCAAAGCACGAAGGACCAATGACAAAGGACAAGAAGCTCCTCTATGTTTGCCAAGCGCATTATTCCGTGTCTCGACTGCAAGGATGGCCGGGTGGTGAAGGGCATCCACTTCGTCAACCTGCGTGATGCCGGCGACCCCGGCGACTTGGCGGAAATGTACAACCGCGAAGGGGCCGACGAATTGGTGATGCTCGACATCTCGGCCACTCGGGAAGGGCGTGCCACACTCATGGAAACCGTCCGGCGAGTGGCACGCCGCCTGTTTATTCCCCTGACCGTGGGCGGCGGCGTTCGGGCGCTGGAGGACGCACACCGATTGCTTTCCGCCGGAGCGGATAAGGTGGGCGTCAACACAGCCGCCGTCGAAACCCCTGAGGTCGTCAGTACCATTGCGGAGAATTACGGACGGCAGGCCATCGTGGTTGCCATCGATGCACGGCGAATCCGGAATTCACCGACTGAATCCCAGCCCGTAGCGCAGGGCCCGCACTCCGGCCCTGCGGCTCTTCCAGTTATTCCGGCGGAGGATCGGCCGCCCCGTTGGGAAGTCGTAACCCACGCCGGCACCAAACCCACGGGCCTCGACGCACTCGAATGGGCGCGGCGGGTGGAAGAATTGGGTGCGGGCGAAATCCTGCTGACCTCGATGGACGCCGACGGCACGCAAGCGGGCTTCGATTGCGACTTGACTGCCACTGTGGCGCGCGCCTTGCATATCCCGGTGATCGCCTCGGGCGGGGCTGGGAATCCGGCGCATATTGCTGAGGTTTTCCAGCGCGGCTGCGCGGACGCGGCATTAGCCGCCTCAATCTTTCACTACGAGACCCACACGATTCGCAGCTTGAAGGAGTATCTGCGAACGCAAGGAGTGCCAGTCAGAATTTAGGCAATTCTGAATTATGAATTATGAGTTATGAATTAAAGGCAGGGCGAACCCTACCTTTTGAAGAGGCATGGCAAGGCAATTCATAATTCAGAATTCAGAATTCAAAATTTAGAAGTTCTCGGGGCCAGCCCCCGTTATTCGCCATGATCATTCCCTGTATCGATTTGATGGACCGCAAGGTTGTGCAGCTCGTCCAAGGCAAGGAGAAATTCCTCGAGTTGCCTGAGCCGCTGGACGTCCTCGAGAAATTCTCGGCCTATCCAGAAATCCAGGTAATTGATTTGGACGCGGCGATGGGCAAGGCTCGAAACAACGCGGCGATCGTGCGTGAACTCTGCCGCCGCAAGCCCTGCCGCGTGGGCGGAGGCATCCGCACTACGGCGCGCGCGCAGGCGGTCGTGGCCGACGGGGCGCTAAAGGCCATAGTAGGCAGCAGCGCTTTCACCGCACAGGGCATCCACCACGAATTCCTGCGTGAGCTCGCGTCGGCCGTGCCGCGCGAGAAAATCCTGATTGCCGTGGACTCATTCGGCGGGCACGTCGCGGTTCATGGATGGAAGGAAACGCTGTCCTTAACCTGCGAGCAGGCACTGCCCCAGCTCGAACCCTATTGTTCGGGATTTCTCTGCACTTATATTGATGGTGAGGGCAGATTGCAAGGCACTAATATCGAATGGTTTCGCAGTCTGCGTGCTGTCACCCAACTTCCCATAACCGCTGCGGGAGGGATCACCACCGACGAAGAAATCGCGGCGCTCGAGGAACTCGGGATGCATGCCGCACTTGGAATGTCCATTTACCGCAAAGTCTTTCCGGAGTTTTTCACTGGACGGCAACCGGCGGCGTGCTGAAAGCAAGCCAAAAAGATTTCTCTTGACAAGTGGAAGATAAGTATACTAGAACAGCGATATGATGGCCGCACGCTCCCGGAAGCCCACGTTGAATACCGCCCGTCTGTCGCCCGCGGGCAGATTTTTCTCTTGCGACGCTAGTGTTGTAGTCCGTAATTTTGCCCATTTGTCGCCCGGTCGGAGCAGATCTTCAACATGAAAAATGAAGGTTGCTCCTGAGATGTTGATGAAAACAAAGGACCGGCATCTGACAATTTGTCACCCATCCTGAGATGTTATTGATTCAGAAGAGGTTATCAGAAACACCGAGATGTTATTGAAAACAAGCCAAATAACCTCAAAAGCCCTACCCAAGACGCGCCAAAATCCCACTACCCTGAGATGATATAGCAAACAAAGCAGTTATCCGCGAGTCGGGGAGCGCCATGCGCATGCGCCTAGTCGGCTGGCCGCATACAACGAAACACCCCCGAATCGCACTGCTTACGTTGAGAAGGCTGGTTTCAGCGCGATTCAATCGACGTACAGCCGCGGTACGCGCTTGCCGATGGAGCAGAGGATTTCGTAGGGAACGGTATCCAACAGTTGGGCAATCTCCAACGCGGTGATGGAACTGTGGTCCTCCTGGCCGATCAGTATGACCTCATCACCGATATTCGCCCCAGCGACGTCAGTAACGTCGATCAACGACAAGTCCATACTGATGCTGCCCACAATCCGCGAGCGGCGTCCGCGCACAATGGCGTAGCCACAGTTGGAGAGGGCGCGGCTCAAACCATCGGCGTAACCGACGGGCACCGTGGCGATGCGGGAAGTCCGGCGGGTGTAGAAAGCCGCACTGTAACCCAGAGGCGTCCCGCTGGGGACGTCCTTCATGTAAACGATCCGCGACTTGAAGGTCAGGACCGGTTCGAACTCCGGCACCTTGGGGAGTTCATGGCCCGGGGGCACCACGAGCGGTACACAGTAGCCGTAAAGCAGGGCCCCAATACGCACCAGATTTTCCGGGAACTTCCGTCCCGTCAGCAGGGCGGCGCTGTTGGAAGCGTGAATCCATTCCGGCTCGCATTGCATTCCCCGCAATTGGGCCAATGCTGCTGAAAAGCGCTCCGCCTGCTCATCGGTCTGGGAGGCCGTCAAATCCTCGGCGGAGGCAAGGTGGGTGAAGAGACCTTTCATCTGCAACCCTTCGAGTTCGCGATAATGATCAACGAAGGCCGCCACGCGGTCGAGTGGAAGGCCCAGTCGCCCCAATCCGGAATCAACTTTCAGGTGAAACTCAATAGGCCGGCCGTAGCGGCGCGCGCACTCAGAATAAGTATCGAGCCGCATGGTAGAGGAAATCGATGGGGTCAAGCGGTACTCGATCAGGTGGGCCGGATCGCTCATGTAAAGCCCGCCGAGCAGCAGGATGGGCTGCTCGATTCCCGCCGCGCGCAATTCCAACGCTTCCTCGACGGTCGCCACGCCAAACCAATCCACCCCGCACTCGGCGAGACACTTGGATACTGGCACCGCGCCATGGCCATAGGCATCGGCCTTAATCACGGCCATGACTTTCCGTACGCCGGCGAGATCGCGTATCCGCTGGAAATTGCGGCGCAGTTTGGAGAGCGAAATCTCCACCCAGGTCGGACGGAGAAGATTATCGGTGGGAGGCATCACGTGTAGGATTCACCGCCCTCGTGAACCTTGTTCTCAAACTTCGCGAAGGGTTTCAGGAAGACCACGGAGACGTCGCCTGTCGGTCCATTCCGTTGCTTGCCCACAATCAACCGCGTCTCCGATCCGCCCTGGCCAAACTCCTCCTCACCCTCCCCTTCCCCGGCAGGCTTCTTCTCGCGAAAGATGAAGATGACGACGTCCGCATCCTGCTCAATAGATCCCGACTCGCGCAAGTCCGAAAGCTGCGGGCGCTGGCCGAAGCCGGTACGCTGCTCGGGCGCGCGGCTCAACTGCGAGAGCGCCAGGACGGGAACCTTTAACTCCTTGGCAATGCTTTTCAGGCTGCGGGAAATGTAACTGACTTCCTGCGTGCGATTTTCAAATTGCTTATGCCCGGAAATGAGCTGAAGGTAATCGACCACCAGCAAATCAAGTCCCTTCTCGGCTTTCAATCGGCGGGCCTTGGCGCGAATTTGCATGATGCTCAATGCCGGCGTGTCGTCGATGTAAAGCGGCGCTTCCGACAGCCGTCCGAGAGCAGGCGTCATCCGATGCCAATCCTCCTTATTGGAAAAACCCGTGCGAAGCTTGTGGCTATCAATCCTCGCTTCCGAGCAAAGCAGGCGGATGACCAGGGATTCCTTGCTCATTTCGAGCGAGAACATTCCCACGACTTTGCGATTGACGATCGACGCATGGGCAGCGATGTTCAGCGCCAGGGCGGTCTTGCCGAGCGATGGGCGGGCGGCGATGATGATCAGTTCTCCCGGTTGCAATCCCGAGGTCATGTTATCGAGGTCTTCCAGGCCCGTCTCAATTCCCGTCACGCGCTGGCCGCGGTCAAACAGGACATCAATCCTGCCGAAGCTGGTCTTCACGATGTCGCGGATCGTCGCGAATCCGGACTGCACGCGCTGCTCCGCGATTTCGAAAACCTGGCTTTGCGCCAGGTCGATCAAGGTCTCAGGGTCGTCGGTGCCTTGCATGCAGCGCTCGATGACCAAGTTCGAGGCATTGATCAAGCGGCGAAGCGTGGACTTTTCTTTGACAATCCGGCAATACTCTCCCATCGGCGCCGCCGTGCCAATGGGAACGCCATCGGTGAGCGCCGCCAGGTAACCCACGCCGCCGGCTTTTTCCAGCAAACCGTCTTTGCCGAGTTCCTCCGAGAGCGTCACTGAATCGATCGTGCGGCTCTTCTCCGAAAGCGCTGCCATTTTTTCAAACGTCAGGCGATGTGCTTCCGAGTAAAAATCCTGTTTGTCGAGAATTTCAAGAGCGGAATTCAGGGCGCCATTATCGAGAAGAATGGAACCCAACACGGCGCGCTCGGCTTCGAGGTTGTGGGTAACGGTTCGATCGCTGGAAGTCGCCGTCGGCATCGTAGTATTGTAATTTCTCCACGAATTTCCCTCAAGGTGTGCGTGCAAGCAGCCTGCGGATATCCTGTGCAAAAGCCGGGATTTCTGTGTAGAAGTCGGAGCGGTCTGTGGATAATTCCTGCGGAGGGCAGAAAGCTCGTGCATCCTGCCGGATCAGCTCGGGGAAGAGCGCCCGCCGCTCCGCCCGAGGTCACGTAAAGGCGGAGCGGACGGTACCGCTATGCAGTTTCCTGTTCCGCTTCTGCTGCGGGCCCCGGAGTTTCGGAAGTTGCAGGAGCTTCCGCAGTCGGAGCTTCCTTGGGGACGGCTGGCGCCTTGGCCTCGGCCCTGGCTTGGGCTTCCGCGGCGGCCTCGAGTTTGGCTTTGGTCTCTGCGTCGGGCTCGACGAGGACTTTGACCGTCGCCGTCACCTCGCGGTGGAGCTTGACAGAAACGTTGTACTCGCCCAGCACCTTGATCGGAGTGGCCAGGTTGATCTTACGTTTGTCGATGTGGTACCCCTGGGCCACAAGTTTTTCCGCAATGTCCAGGGAGGTGACCGAGCCGAAGAGGTTGCCCTTTTCGCCCGCCTTACGGATGACGGTGACGCTCACACCTTCGAGCAGCGTGGAGAGATCGGCGGCATCAGCCTTTTCCTTCGCCTCCAGCTTGAGAAAACGAACGCGCTGCTGCTCCACCCACTTGCGGTTCTGGGCCGTGGCAGCCAGCGCCAGCTTCTTGGGCAGGAGAAAGTTACGGCCGTAGCCGTCAGCCACTTTCACCATTTGGCCGCGGTTCCCAAGCTTATCAATATTTTCAAGAAGGATAACTTCCATGTCAAAACTCCTGTAAACGGTATACGGTAGATGGGGAACGGGATACGGGATACAGGGCGCGGGAACAGTTTGCTATTGAGGGTGCCCGTACCCCGTTTCCCGTATCCCGCTATTTACGCTCCCGCCGCGAACGGCAGCAGGGCGATATTCCGGGCGCGCTTGATGGCTTCCGACAGCGCGCGCTGGTGCGTCGAGCAAGTGCCCGTCAGGCGGCGGGGAAGGATCTTGCCCCGCTCGGCCACGAACTCGCTGACCAAACGCACGTCCTTGTAATCGATCACATCGATCTTCTCGGTGCAAAACTTGCAGACCTTGCGGCGGCGGAAATATTGCTTGCGGCCGCCACCGCCCGGACCTTCGCGCCGTGCGGGACGTTCGCCCGAGGGCGCGCCTTCTCTGGGAACTGGCATGGTGATTAACTCCTTTATGCTTGCGCGGTCTCCGCGGGAGCGGGGGGCGCGGCGGGCGCGGGAGCAGGCTTGCTCCGGCGGCGCTTGGCCTCCTGCTTGGTCCGCAGGGCCTTGAATTTCGCTGCGCGCTGAAGAATCTCGTCCGTGCAAACGGTGAGGTGCTTGATCACCGTGTCGGTCACCTTGAGACGGCGCTCAAACTCCTTGACCGTGTCTCCGGTGCCTTGGACGTAGAAGAGAACGTAAAAGCCCTCGCGCTGTTTGCTGACGCGGTAGGCTAGCCGGCGGCGCCCCATCTTTTCGACCTTGTCCACAGTGCCGCCCGCGCCCGTCACCACGCCTTCCATCTGGGTGATGAGCTTCTGGACCTCGTCGTCAGCCACATCAGGCCGGACGATAAAAATCATTTCGTAATTACGCATGGAACCTCATGACTCAGCGGGCGGAACCCTCCGATTAAAGCGGTTCATCGCCTTTTGTAAACCTTCCGAAAGAATCACGCGGACGGCCTCAGCGGCCAATTCGAGCGTTTCCGCGACCAACTTCGTCTCTGCCGGGCGAAACGGCCTGAGGAGGTAGGAAACGTAATCCTCCACTGGCCACTCCGGCTGCACGCCCATTCGCAACCGGATAAACTCATCGGACTCAAGAGAGCCGATGATGGACTTCAAACCGTTGTGCCCGCCCGCGCTGCCGCGCGGCCGGATGCGCAACATCCCCAACGGCAAATCGATCTCGTCGACGAGCACCAAGAGGTCGCGTGGCGAGAGTTCGTAGTTCTGGAGCAGCCGCGCCACCGCCAAACCGCTGAGGTTCATGTAGGTCTGGGGCTTCGCCAGTACGACTCGCTCGCCGGCCAACTCAGTGCTTGCCGTCAGCGCCTGCGCCTCGCGGCGAGACAACTCCTTGCCGCAAGAGTCGGCCAAGCGGTCGATCGCCATGAACCCCAAGTTGTGGGGTGTCATGTGGTACTCGTAACCGGGGTTCCCCAAACCGACGATCAGACGCATAAAAACAGTGACAAGTGACTGGTGACGAGTGACAAGCCAGCAAACCACCACCGCGACTTACTTGTCCGCGTCCGCTTAGAAGAACCACTAGCAATCTGACGACTCCCGCTTGCTCGTCACTTGTCACTCGCCACTCGTCACTGCCTTTATTTCTCCTTGCCCTTTTCCTTCTTCTCGCTCTTCTCTTTCTTCTCGCCTTTCTCTTTCTTCTCTCCGCCGGCTTCTTCCTCGGCACCTTCCTCTTCCGCCTTGCCCTTGCGAATGACCTCAGGCTCGGCAGGAGCCGCCTCGGCCGCCGCCTCCGCAGGCTTCTCCTCTTCCACCTTCAAGGTCACCACATGAGCCACCACGCGGTTCGGGTCGGTAAGGATTTTGACCTTGGGTCCGAGGGGCAGTTCCGAAACGCGCAGGTTTTGACCGAGCGTCAGCGGCGAGACATCTACAGTGATGGCTTCCGGAATGTCGTCCGGAAGGCACTCCACTTCCACTTCGCGCAGCATGAACTCGAAGATTCCGCCTTCGACTTTCACGCCCTGCGGCTCACCCGTCACGTGGATAGCAACCTTCAACTTCAACTTGGTATCAAGCGCGATGCGGACGAGGTCCACATGCAGCAGTCCTCCGCGGACGGGCTCGGACTGCCAATCGCGAATCATGGCCCGGGTCGGGGCTTTGCCGCGTACCTCGAGGGTGAAAATAGCATTGTGGCCGGACTCGGAGTGGAGAATCTCGCGGATTCCCTCCGGGTCGACGGTAATGGGAATCACCGGACCGCCGCCACCGTACACCACGCCGGGAATGCGTCCCGACCGGCGCGTACGCCGCGCCACGTTCTTGCCAAAATCCTCGCGCGGCTCTGCTTCAACCGTAAATGCTTGACTCATAGCTTCCCACTCCTTGAAGAACGAAACTCGAAACTGGAAACTCGCAAAACGTGAACCCTACATCGAGCTTCGATCTCCAAGTTTCGATTTTAGAATTTCGAGTTTCAATTTTCGCCGCTCCCTCAGATGAAGAGCTTGCTCACCGATGTCTCATCGTGAATGGAACGAATGGCGTCGGCCAGCAACTTGCCGACACTCAGAACTTTAATCTTGCCGCACTCCTCAGCCTCGGGGGTCAGGGGAATCGAATTAGTCGCCACGACCCGCTCGATAGGCGCGGAGCAAATTTTCTCGATCGCGTTGTCGGCAAAGACCCCGTGCGTGCAGCAGGCATAGACCTTGTCAGCGCCTTTCTCCTTCAAGGCATAGGCGCCCTTCACCAGGGTCCCGGCCGTATCGATCATGTCGTCGACCAACAAGCATGTCTTGCCTTCGACGTCGCCGATGACGTTGAATACCTCCACAACGTTGGCGTCCTCGCGGCGCTTGTCGATGATCGCCAGGGGAATGTTCATGCGCTTGGCGAATCCTCGCGCGCGTTCCACGCCCCCGGTGTCAGGAGAAACCACCACCAGATTCTTCAATCTCAAACGGCGGAAATAACCCACCGTCACAGGTGTTGCGTAAAGGTGATCGACAGGAATGTCGAAGAAGCCCTGGATCTGCCCGGCATGCAATTCAAGCGCTAACACCCGGTCCGCGCCGGCAGAGGTTAGCAGGTCTGCCACTAGCTTGGAGGAGATGGGAACGCGCGGGCGGTCTTTGCGGTCCTGCCGGGCGTAAGCGAAATAGGGCATCACGGCAGTAATGCGAGAGGCGGAGGCCCGACTGAGCGCGTCGAGCATCACCAATAGTTCCACTAAATTGTCATTCACCGGCCTGCAGGTGGGCTGAATGACAAAAACGTCAGCGCCTCGCACGTTCTCGAGAATTTGCAGGCGCACCTCACCATCAGGGAAGCGCCCCACTTGCGCATCGCCCAGCGGCACTCCCAGTTCATCGCAGATTTCCTTCGCCAGGCCCGGGTGGGCATTCCCCGTAAAAATCTTCAGCGTGTGGCGAATTCTCTGACTCTTCATTCAACCCTCGAACACCTGCTCAACAGTAAGAGAAATATAAAGCCTGGCTGGGAGGCCTGGACTCGAACCAGGGTTCCATGCTCCAAAGGCATGTGTCCTACCGCTGGACGACCTCCCAAAAAAATTGGGTCATTGAACCATCGGGTCATCGGGCCATTAAACGGCAATATTTGGTCCGTCATCTGCGGCTTCAGGCTCTCGACCACCGCTCATCACTTATAGTGGACAAGCGAGAGCTTCTTAATGACCGGATGACCCAATGAGTCAACGAACAAATAATTTTCGGTGGTAGTCGGCACGCACCAAGGTGCGTGTCGGAAATTTCAGCCACCCTTTGGGGATGAGTTTCGAGGCGCGATCCATCTGACGAGACGAGGAAAAGAGGGCGTACACAGCAGACCCGCTGCCCGTCATGGAGGCAACTTCGGCCCCGGCCCGGATAAGCTGGCGCTTCAATCGCGCCAACTCAGGCCACCTCGCGAAAACGACATGCTCAAAGTCGTTTTCGGCCGGTCCCCAACTCATCAGGGGAAATTGTGGCCACGCACCGAAACTACCAACATACGCGGTTCCGGCCTTCTCTGTCAACCGCAAACCTGCTTCGCGATAGGCATCCGCCGTGGAAACCGAGAAACCGGGGAAAATCACCAGGCACGAACGGGAAGGAAGATCACTGAGAGGATAAACCTCCTCCCCGCGGCCACAGCCCAGAACCCGGCCACCAAGTAGAAACAAGGGAACGTCGGAGCCGAGCGCTGCGGCCAGCTTGTGCCGCGCGGAGAACTCCAGGCCGTCGCCCGAGAGCCGTTCGAGGCCGAAAATCGTGGCGGCGGCGTTAGTACTGGCGCCGCCCAGCCCACTGCCGAGAGGAATGGCTTTTTCGATTTGTACACGAATTGCGCCGCGCCAGCCGCGGGCGTGCGCCCACGCTTCGCAGGTACGATAAACCAGATTGCCTTGCCCGCCGGGGATGGCCGGGTTGTCGCACTCGACGGCAATTCCCTTCCCGGTTTTGGAGAGGCTGACCCCCAGGCGATCGTGCAGCCCAATGGTCTGATATATGGTCCGGATTTCGTGGTAGTTATCGGGCCGCTTGCCGAGAATCTTGAGCCCGGTGTTGATTTTGGCGAAAGCGCGAACGCGAAGTGTCTTTGGCAAATTGGTTAGGCAGTCGGGCGGCCTTCGTTGCGACCAACCCGAAGCAACGACGAAATGGCTCCGTGGGCAATATCCGGAGCAAATACAGGCAGGTGAATTCTACCTCAAAAAGGGAGCCGCAGTATACGAACTGCAAGATTTAAAAACGCCCCCAGGCCACTCAATTGTCCGAAGTCTTACCATGCCCCGAGTGGGTCTTGAGGTCGTCGAGTTGCTTCTGAAGCTGCTTGGCCTGGTCGGCGTCGAAATCGCTGGAAAGAGCGTCGGGCCACTCCTTCAAGGCACGCTGCCACTCCTCCTGCGCCATCCCGGTTTTCCCCTGGCGCAAATAGACGTTGCCCAGGTGCTCGTGGATGGTCGGGTCATCCTGGATCTTGCTCGCGGCCTTTTCCAGCGGCGGGGCGGCGAGATCGTACTTGCCCATTTTATAATACGCCCAGCCCAGGCTATCGAGGTACGCTCCGTTATTCGGATCGAGCTCCAAAGCCTTTTGAATGTATTTGATCGACTCATCCAAGCGGATGCCGCGGTCGGCCAGCATATAACCGAGATAGTTTGACGCGGAAGCGTTCAGCGGATCCACATTGAGCACCTTCTTGAACGTTTCCTCCGCCTGCTCGTATTTTTTCTGCCGCTCAAAGATGGAGCCCTGCACGAACAGCACGTACTCCTGATCTTCCGGGGTGGGACTCAGGTCCAAGGCCTTTTGAATCGCCTTTTCGGCGGGATCAAAGCGCTTGGCCTGCAAATAAATCTGAGCGATGGAAATATAGACGGTTCGGTCGATCGGGCGGCCAGTAAGGAAAGCTTGCAACTGCGTAACGGCCTCATCGACATGCCCGCGCTCGCCGAGGATGGAGGCGTACTGGATGGCCAGATCCTGATTCTTGGGATAACTCTTGACCGCGGCGTCCGCCTCTGCCGTGGCCTTATCCGCTTGGTGCTGCGTCCGAAGGGTCTCGATGATCAGCATCTCGGCGCGAGGCCCCTGCAACGGTCCCAGGGCCTGAATCTGTTTGAAGGTGTCCATGGCCTGGGGGAATTTTTCTTCGTCGCGGTAGGCAATACCGAGGCGTTCCAGGAAGAGCGCCCGGTTGTTGGCTTCGGGCACAGTGTATTGTCCTCCGGGACGCTCCGATTGCTTCGCCAAGCCTTGCAGGATCTCGATCGCTTTGTCGTTGTTGCCCATCGTGCTTTCGAGCAACGCCTGCTGATAGGGGATTTCCTGATCATCCGGACTCAAGGTCTTGGCTTTTTCAAGTTCCTGGCGCGCGTCGTCAAACCGTCCCTCTTCACGATTGATCATCGCCAGACGCTTGTAGCTCAATCCATCATCCGGGTCGCTCTTCAGAATCTTCTGCAACTGCTCGCGGGCAGGGTCGGTCTTGCCGGCGTTCAGGAGTGCATCCGCGTAATAGCGGCGAAGATCCGTATTGTCGGGGTCGGCCTGCAGCGCCTTTTCATAGATAGCGATGGCTTTATCAAATTGCTGAGTCTGCGAGTAGGAATAACCGAGCATGTGATAGAGCCGGGAATCCATATCCCCCTCGGGAATCTTGCTGAGGGCGTCGATGGCCTGCTCAAACTCGTTCTGCTGAATGTAAAGCTCCGCCAAGTTGGCGAGGCCAACCTTGGAATCGGGATCCGTCTGCAAGACTTTGCGGAACACCTCTTCCGCCTTGGCAGGCTTATTGTCAACCCGATACAAGTGGCCCAGAAGCAACAATGAATCCGTGTCACTCGGCTCCTCGCGCATCAGGGCTTCCAGATGCTCGATGGCTTTGGCCAAGTCTTCCTTGGGGACGGCTTGATCCCCTTGCGCGGTCTCGAGCATGTGGTAATAAATGCGCGAGAGTAGCCGGTGGGCGTCGGGGTAATTCGGATCCACCTTCAGGACCGCCTCGGCCTCCTGAATGCCTTGGTCGGTGTGGCCAGAGAGCGAATAAAGCTCGGCCAGTTCCACCCGCAGGAACAAAGAATCAGGATCGGCAGCGATGGCGAGCTTGTATTCGGAAACCGCGCGGTCGATATAGTCGGTGCGGTTGTAGACTCCGGCCAGCTCCTTATAGCGCCGCGCCAGCATAAAGTGGTAGTAAGATTTGGCGTGGTCCCCCTCACTACTCGAAGGGGCTGCCGGCTTGGAGGCTGAATCAGCTTGTGCGGGAGAAGGCGATGCAGGCCCCGGCGCCGCCCACAAACTTCCTCCCAACAGTGCAAAAAGACCTGCAGCCGTTAAAACTTCTCTGAAGTGTTTTTTCATGTTTTCCTTAGCCGCATAGCCGGCAGCGCGAAACTTTGGCGCGGGACCCTGGCGGGTCTCTCCATGCCCCGCCAACTCATCAAAATTATCCCACAAGCAGGTAAGAGGTGTAAAGATGCAAAGGAGTTGCACGCCTGCGGCTGCCGGGGAAAATACTTACAGTTGAGCCGGATAGCTCATTGAGAGGACCGCTACAGGGTGGGCGAAGGCAAAGCCCAAACTACCAGCTTTCCTGAGCGGCCTCGGGCGCATCTTCAGCCTCGCGCGCGAGCATGGCAGCGGGCACTCATTCCACCTTCAAGTTTTCCCCCGCAGCCTTTCCCATGCCAGTCCAAGATACTCATAGAAGGCAACTTGCGATTTAAAGAGGTCATAGCCATCAGGAAATAGATCGTCCGTTTCAAAGCGGTGTACAGGAGCGAGGTAGTTGGTGGGAGCCGCAATCGGCGTGACCCCCCTTTTCCGGAAGAGTCCCATCGCGCGCGGCATATGCGCGGCTGAGGTCACCAGGATGAATCGATGAGGGCCCACGAGAGACGCAATTTGTTGGCTTTCCTCCTCCGTATCGCGAGGAATAGAAACCGGCACGATATCTTCGGCGCGCACCCCAAGCCACTCTGCGATGTGCGTCATGCCCTCTGCCGAATCGTTCCCTCCCGAAAGGATAAGCTTGCTGCCAGGAAGTTCGCGGTGCAGGGCGACGCCCTCGATCAACCTCACCATGAGGTCGGGGGAAACGTGGCTGGTGATGGGAACATTCGGGTCGTCGTCGGCCCATCCCCCCAATACCGCGATGAAGCTAACGGTGTGAACATCTGGGCCAGCGTGGACGGTCAAAAGGGGTGGATAACGGTGTTCCAAGGGTCGAAGTAGCGCGTTCGAAACGAAGTTGTTGCTGAGCCCCAGAAGCAGCAGCGCACCGCAGGTGACCAGAGCTTTCCCCGCCCGCTCCCGGCGAGTGAACCAAAGCAGAAACAACCCGATAAGCAGGAATTCGAGCGACAGGGGCACGGGAAAAAGGAAGCGGGAAAGGATTTTCTTCATCAGGAACATGGGGTTAGGAACTCCTCGCGAGGGACGGCCTGCCAGGAAAATCCCGGCGGGAATAAAGCTGCGGCCCCGGTCAACGCAACTCTATTGTACTGGATTCGCGCTCCCACTTTGCAGCTTTGACGGCAGCCTCATCGTGGGCTGCGTCATTTCATCGCTTCTCTCAAAATGCTCGGTCGCCGAATGCTCGCTTGCTTTTTGCTTGGAAGGGGTATATACATCCACTAGCCCAAGGTAAAGCCAATAATGTACTTTGCGAGAGAGAGCCGTTGGCAGCTCCTTTCACTGTCCGTTGAAGTGAACGGTGCGTCTTTCACCCAATGCCGCTGTGCCGCTCGGTAGATACGAGCGAGAGGATGTTGGCTAGCCGGGCCAGATCAGCATTCCGGGAGAAATCACGGCCGGACTCACCACGTCCAGCCATGATCCCGCCATCAAGGAGACATCTCATGCGAACACTCCCCCAGCGTCGCTCGATCCTGAAGGTTGTTGCTCCATCCGTGCTTGCCGGCCTCGCACTTCTCACCGCAGTTCCCGTTTTCGCGGACGCACCGACCGCGGCCCAGGCGGCGGTGATGGGCGTTATGTTTCTGTTCATGCTTGTGATCGGCATCGGCGCCTATATCTACATGGGGTTGGCTCTATCGACCATCGCTAAGAAAACCAACACGGAAAACCCGTGGTTGGCATGGGTTCCCGTCGCCAACGTCATCCTGATGCTGAATATTGCCAAGAAGCCGCTCTGGTGGATCGTCCTCATGCTCATCCCGCTGGTAAACTTCGTTATTGCCATCGTGGTCTGGATGGCCATTGCCGAGGCCCGCAATAAGCCCAACTGGTGGGGAATCCTGTTGATCGTTCCCGGAGTAAATCTGATTGTCCCCGGCTACCTCGCTTGGTCAGACTGAACAGTCCTGTGACAAACTTAGGAGACCTCGCATGAGAACACTCCCTCGACGCCAGTCAAAATTTAGGAATTTTGCTTTAGCCCTTCTTGCCACGCTCACCCTGCTCCCCGCAGTACCGTTGCTCGCGCAGGAAGTCCCCGGCGGCGCGGCACTGGCCGTGTTTGTTTACCTTTTCTACGCGGTCTTTATCGTGTTCTACATTTATGCGGCAATCGCCACCCAGGTTATCGCCCGAAAAACCAACACCGAGAATGGCTGGATGGCGTGGATTCCTGTTGCCAACCTCGTCTTGTGGGCCAATATCGCCAAGAAGCCCATCTGGTGGGGCCTCCTTTGCCTCGTTCCCTTCATTAACTTCGTGTTCATGGTTCTCCTTTGGATGGCCATCGCGGAAGCCCGCAGCAAGCCCAACTGGTGGGGAATCTTGATGATCATCCCCCTGGTGGGACTAATCGTCCCCGGCTATTTAGCCTGGTCAGAATAGATCACGCCCGCTTGGCGATCGTAGCGCAAGGCCCGCTCTCCGGCCTTGCGGCTCTTCCCGATGCGATCGAACGACAACGCCGCGAACCCACCGCACTGGTCCGCTATACTTGCCGTGCCACCCGCGCTTACGCTCGCACCCCGCGGATGAATAAGTTTTAACTCAAGCTCCCTCACCCCTGCGCCGATCAGTGAAATTGTAGAATGGGTATCGGAGCGACACGACTCGACGGCCTTCATAGGGATGGAGCTTTCCATATGCAACAAACTTCGTTCAGTCCCCCAGCGATCGTGAACGCAGATTTACCAAAGTCCCCGCTTTTGGGAGCCGGACTTATTTATTGGACGGAGCCGGCCCGGCGCGCACTCCTCCTCGATGATCGTTTCTATAACCGTATGAGGTTCCAGATCGCCGACTATGAATCGATCGAAGAATGCCTGGTTGATGACCCGAAGTATGGGGGATGGAAGTTGGTTACGGCTTGGGCGGGGTCGGTCGTTGGAAGTTGGGCACTCGTGATCGGCTGCATCGCTATTGCCCGAATGATTCTGCGGTGAATCAACCGCAAGAGAAAAACGAATCCCGCACCATCGGCCGGTGGGCAGAGTCAAGTCAACTCGAACAACCCAAGAACAATCTCCAGAAACATAGCCCGGGCTTGCTCGTTAGGTCCGTGGCTCGTCACCTCAAGAGCTAGAGGCCACATGCCATTAGATCGATCAAAACAGATGGGGTTAATGCTTAGACTTGGCCGACGCTGATGTTCGCTTTCATGGCGTGTTGCTCGCCCGGCGCGAGATCCACGGCAAAATCGCCGGCATTACAGGTTTCAATGCAGATGAATTGCTTCCATTCGTCGTCCCCAAGATCTGATAACGCGTGTGCCTTCCCTACCCACGGATTCCACACCGTTGTGGTGCGTGAATTCTCTTTAGTAACCCGAGCACGGCGATGTAAGGCCGGATCATCCAGCTCGATGGCATCGGCAGTGTTCAAGTACACGCGATCGGTTTCCGCCGTAATCGCGATCTCGCCCTGCTGAACCTTTTCGCGATCCGAGTCGGTCTTATCGAGATATGTGATCATATCCAGGCCCCGCACGCGCACCGTTTCGATACTCCCCACTTGGTGGTACGTATGCAATGCTTCCTCGAAGCGCAGCGGGGTTCTGCCCGTATTCGTCACGACAAGCTCGAGGCTCAACTCACGGCCAAACGTCGCGCGATGGAGTAGGCGAAAGTCGGCGGGCCACCATTTCTTGGTGTTCTCGTCGCTTTCAGTGAACATGCTGACCGTGACCGCGCCGCCGGCTTGCGCGATTGACTCGATTTGCCAGGCCTTCGTGCGGACGAAACCGTGGGCCGGCGCCTTAGAATCGTCCGTCTTGTCTCCGAACCAGGGGAAGCAGATGGGAACGCCTCCACGAATGGCGCGGCCGTCCTCCCATCGCGCCTGGGAGCTGAGAAAGAGCACTCCGTCTCCGCCCGCCGGCTTCCAGGAGGTAACGTGCGCACCGTGCAAGTACATCTCCCCCGCAGCCTCGGGAGAAGTGATCGAGACCTTGGCCAATCCCCCGTTTCCTTCGACGATCCGCGCGACTCCGGGAATCTCAAACCGGCGCTCCGGTTCTGCGATTGCATCTGCCATATGCGTTCACCTTCCTGAAGCTCAACAGGGAATAGCCTGTTGGGCCGCGATGCCGCGCATCAGCCCCGGCAGTTGTGGACGGCTCACCTCTTTACGCCCTGCCGAGCAGTTCTTTCGCCGCCGCAGCGTCTACCCCCAATTGGCGAGGTAAGTTCGCCGCTACTTGCCCGCAGCCTTTTCCAAGTGTCCGCCGAAGCCGAAGCGCATCGCGGAAAGCAACCTGTCCTGGTAATCCGCCTCGCCGCGCGAGGTGAAGCGCTGGTAGAGCGCGGCGGAAAGAACGGGCACCGGCACGGCCTCATCGATGGCCGCCTTGATGGTCCACCGGCCCTCGCCGGAGTCCGACACGCGTCCCGCGTACTGGGAAAGCGTCGGATCTTTCACCAGGCTCGCCGCCGTCAAGTCCAGCAACCACGACGCGATCACACTGCCCCGCCGCCACACCTCCGCGATGTCCCGTATATCCAAGTCAAACTGGTAATTTTCGGGGTGGCGCAGGGGCGTGGTCTCCGCATCGACGGTGTCCTGGTCCTTCCCCACATTCGCGTCGCGCAAGACGCCCAACCCTTCCGCGTAGGCGGCCATGATTCCGTACTCGATGCCGTTATGGACCATCTTGACGAAGTGGCCCGCGCCGTTCTGGCCGCAGTGCAGATAACCTCGCTCGGCAGTGCCGCCCAAGTTTTCGCGGCCCGGCGTGCGCGGCAGATTCCCCGCACCCGGCGCCAAGGTCGCGAAGATGGGATCGAGATGTTGGACAACATCTTTTTCGCCGCCAATCATCATGCAGTAGCCGCGCTCCAGTCCCCAAACGCCGCCGCTGGTTCCCACGTCCACGTAATGGATGTGCTTCGCGGCGAGCTCCTTGGCGCGCCGGATGTCATCCACATAATAGGAATTGCCGCCGTCGATGAGGATGTCCCCCGCCTCGAGGTAAGGCAGGAGACCGGCGATGCTGTTGTCCACCACCGCCGCCGGGACCATCAGCCAGATCGCCCGAGGCTTTTCGAGCTTCGACACGAAGTCTTGCAACGAAAGGCTGCCTTCCGCCTTCTCCTTTACGAGGTCGCTTACCGCTTTCGGCGACATGTCAAAGACGACGCACTTCTGGCCGCCTCTAAGCAGCCGCCGCACCATGTTGGCGCCCATCCTGCCCAGCCCAATCATTCCCAGTTGCATAGATCGCTCCTTTGCACGTGGTTCGTAGCGCGCTACAAGAACAGTACGTCGCTCTGATTGTTCAAAAAGCCCTGGCTTCCACCGTTGCACTAGGTTGATCAAACCCACGAGTCGTCATGATGTCCCCTTAAGCTTGCGGTAGCGCCGGATCAGATTGTTGGTGGAACTGTCGTGTCCGAGTGTGGGTTCCTGCGGGTTCTCGAGCTCAGGAATGATTCGCTGCGCCAACACTTTGCCGAGTTCCACGCCCCATTGGTCGAAGGAATTGATTTGCCAGATCGTCCCCTGGGTAAACACGCTGTGTTCGTAGAGGGCGACGAGCTTGCCGAGCACCTCAGGCGTAAGACGCTCTGCGAGGATAGTGTTGGAGGGGCGGTTGCCTTTGAATACCCGGTGCGGCACCAGCCAATCTGGCGTGCCCTCCGCCTTCACTTGCTCAGGCGTCTTCCCAAACGCCAGCGCCTCGGTCTGGGCGAAGACATTCGCCAGCAGCATATCGTGGTGCCGCCCCAGCGGGTTGAGCGTGTGTTCGAAGGCGATGAAGTCGCAGGGAATAAGCCGCGTGCCCTGGTGAATCAGTTGGTAGAAAGAATGCTGCCCGTTGGTTCCCGGCTCTCCCCAGTAGATGGGACCCGTCGCGTAATCGACCTCGGCGCCATCGAGCGTGACGTGCTTGCCGTTGCTCTCCATCGTCAACTGCTGGAGATAGGCGGGAAATCTCTTCAGGTATTGCTCGTAAGGCAACACGGCAACCGTCTGCGCGCCGAAGAAGTCGGTGTACCACACTCCCAGAAGGCCCAAGAGCACCGGCAGGTTGCGCTCGAAGGGAGTGGTGCGGAAATGCTCGTCCATCTGGTGGAAGCCGTCCAGCATGGCGCGAAAGTTATCCGCGCCCAGTGCCAGCATGGTGGAGAGGCCGATCGCCGAGTCCATCGAGTAGCGACCGCCTACCCAATCCCAGAAGCCGAACATGTTGGCCGTGTCGATCCCGAACTTCGCGACTTCCGCGGCGTTCGTCGACACCGCCACAAAATGCCTGGCAACCGATTTTCCGTCTCCACCCAGGCCGTCCACCGACCACTCGCGCGCCGTGTGGGCGTTCGTCATGGTTTCGAGAGTGGTAAAGGTTTTGGAAGAAATAATAAAGAGGGTTTCCGACGCATCCAGACCGTTCACGGCCTCGGCGAAGTCGGTGCTATCCACGTTGGAGACAAAGCGAAAGGTCAGGGCGCGGTCGCTGTAATGCTTCAGCGCTTCGTACGCCATCACCGGCCCAAGGTCGGAGCCGCCAATGCCGATGTTGATGACATTGCGAATGCGTTTGCCGGTGTGCCCCTTCCATTCCCCGCTGCGGACGCGCTGGGAGAAGTCCGCCATCTTATCGAGCACGGCGTGGACCTGCGGCACGACGTTCTCGCCATCGACAACAATCGATGCCCCTTGGGGAGCGCGCAGGGCTACGTGCAGCACCGCCCGCTTTTCCGTGGTATTGATCTTGTCCCCGCGAAACATGGCGTCGATGCGTGATTGCAGCCCCGACTCCTCGGCCAGCCGCACGAGGAGCTTCAGGGTTTTGCGGGTGATGCGGTTTTTCGAGTAATCCAGAAAGAGTCCCACCGCTTCGGCGGTCATGCTCTCGCCGCGCTCGGGATCTTCCGCGAAAAAATCGCGCAAGTGCGATTCCCTGATTTTCTTATAGTGGGACTTAAGCGCCTTCCAAGCCTTTCGGTCCGATAGGGGCTTGGGACCCTCTGTAGAGGCTGCCGTCGCGGCGTGTCCTGACATGAGTTGGCTCCTTTCGTCTCCGATCTTCCCGAGTGTGGCGGCTCGCACCTTGTGGGCGGGTCAGCCGCGCCACTCAACCGGCGACGGTCTTCTTCAGCGCACTGCTCTTGGAGACAATTACTTCCATCAGTTCGTTCCAGGATTTAACGAACGACTTCGCACCTTCGTCCTGAAGCTGCGCGGCCAGAGCGTCGACATCAATTCCGGCTTTGGCGAACTCCGCCAGCACTTGCTCGCAGTCGCCGCCGTCCGCCGACAAGATCTCGCCCAGTTGGCCATGGTCAGCGAGGGCTTTGAGCGTACCCTCCGGCATCGTATTCACGGTGAACGGCGCAGCGAGGGCCTTGATGTAGAGCACGTCGGAGGCCTTGGGATCTTTGGTTCCCGTACTGGCCCACAGGAGCCGCTGCGGACGCGCGCCGGCGTTCGAAGCGCGCTGCCAGCGGGGCGAATCGAGCAGCGTCCGATAAGCTTTGTACGCGCGTTTGGCGATGGCGATGCCCAGTTCACCGCGCAACGATTCGGGGACCTTGCCGATCACCGCCGCATCCCAGCGGCTGACAAACAACGACGCCACCGAACCAACGTTGGGATTCAGGCCGGCTTCGATGCGCCGCTCTATGCCCCGGAGGAATGCTTCCGCTGCGGCCACGTAGTGCTCGCGAGAGAACAAGAGGGTCACGTTGATGGGCACGCCGGCAAAGATGGCCTCTTCGATGGCCGGCAAGCCTTCCTTGGTGCCAGGGATCTTGATGAACAGATTATGCTGTCCCGCCCGCCCGTGAAGCTCCTTGGCCGCCGCCAGCGTGCTCGCCGTGTCGTAGGCGAGCAGGGGCGACACTTCGAGCGAAACCCAGCCGTCCACGCCATCGGTCTGGTCGTGGATGGGCCGAAACAGCGCCGTGGCCCGCGTCAGGTCGTCGAGCGCCAGCGTGAAAAAGAGCGCCTCCCCCGACTGCCCCTTGCTCAAGCCTTCGCGAATGGCGGCGTCATAGGCCGTGCTGTTCTTGATGGCCTGGTCGAAAATCGTGGGATTCGAAGTCAGTCCCGTTACTGAGAGTTCCTGGATGTAGCGCTTCAGCGTGCCGCTATCCAGCAGTTCCCGGGTGATGTTGTCGAGCCAGATGCTCTGGCCCAGATTGTGAAGCAATTGCGTCGCTTTCATTGTCGCACCTCCGATTCGTGGCGAGCTAGCAATCCGGACGCTTTTAGGAACAAAGTCATCCAGTTTAGTGCCCATTATCCAGTTTTGTGCCCGTTACCATTTTTCCAAGCCGAGTGCCAATAAGTCAATGCGATTCGGAATTGGCATACGATCTCGGCCGTTTTCATGAGCGAACAATTCAAATGGCGCCGCAGCCGGTCACGTGCCTACGTGACGGGTGTCGTTCCACAGCCGGATCACCGGCTGGCTCTGGTTATGCTCGAAGGCGACCGAACTCAGGCTCGCAGTGCTTAGAAGGAGGTATCGACCGGCACCCGGTTCCAGCCCCAGCCAGCGGGCGGCGAGCACACGAAGGAAATGGCCGCTGGAAAAAAGCAGCACATCCGCGCCCACGGCACGCACGCGATTCAGCACGCCGTCAGCACGGGCGCCGACCTGGGCGGGCGACTCGCCTCCGGGGCAGCCGTCGCGGAACAGGTCCCATTCCGGGCGCTCGGCATGGATCTCCACGGTGCGGAGTCCCTCGTATTGGCCGTAGTTCCATTCCACCAGATCACGATCGACTTCCGCCACAGCGCCGAACCCCGCCAACTCGCACGTCCGCGCCGCGCGCTGCAAGGGGCTGGTGAACACCTTTGCGAACTTCAAGCCGGTCAGCCGTTCGCGGAGGGCGCGGGCGTTCTGCTCGCCGTGCTCCGTCAGCGGCAGATCGGTAAACCCGGTGTGTTGACCCGTAAGGCTCCACGCCGTCTCGCCGTGGCGGGCAAGGTAAATTATAGGAAGTTGGTTGCTCATAGCCCTTTTCGAAGAAACATCATACCTCTAAACAGGGTGGATTCGCGTTACATGAGCATTAACCACCGATTTCCCTCCCCATACCACGTTAGATGTTTGCAAGGGACGTTCAGTTTGTAGCGTTTTGCAATTCAAAGCGTGTCGAGCGCGGAACGAGCGAGATGGAAGTCCGCGAAGCCATCAAACGCGGTATGCGCGAGCCCGCGAAGCGGGGGCGTTTCATGTTCCGGCTCAACTTCCCATACGCCGCGCGCTGGCAGGACAAATTCTAAGCGATCAAGCAAGTTGCCCCGGTGGCGGTGGAAGAGCAGAATGAGATAGTGGTCGTAACGAGTGTTTGTCCCTGAGTTTCAGATTCGGGGAATTTGCAGGAAATTCATGAGGGGTTTGTCTATGTCACAACGTGGGGTAGAGTGCCCGAGTGTGGAAGAGACTTCGCGGCGGAGGTTCCTGAAACGCGCTGCGGCCTTGGGCGTGACTGCGCCCGTTTTCGCACAGGCCTCGCAAAGCCATGCAGAGTCAGCCCATCACCCAATTTGGGCCTACGTCGGGAGCTACAGTTTACCGCAAGGCCCGGACGGCTCCGTTGGGCGCGGGCGAGGCATCTACCTGTTTGAAATGAATCCTGCGACTGAAGCCCTCGTCCAACGCGAGCTATTTCGCCGAGATACCAACCCGTCCTTTATGGCCTTTGACTCTTCGCGGAAACACCTCTACTCGGTGAATTGGATCTCGAACTATCAGGGCGCAAACTCCGGCTCAGTGAGTGCCTACACAATCGACCGCGCCAGCGGGCATCTGACCTTGCTCAACACCGTGAGCTCGGAAGGGGCTAACCCCACCCATCTGAGCATCCACTCTTCTGGCAAGTTCCTGCTGGTAGCAAGCTACTCTGGAGGGACGGTGGTCGTGCTTCCCATTCGCGTGAACGGCGAGTTGGGCCCCGCCTCGGACGTTGTACACGATCAAGGCACCGTTGGCCCGGAGCACGCTGCCAGCGCGCCCCCCGGGAGCTTTGCCATCAGCGGGCACGACAACCCTCACGCCCACATGATTCAATCCGATCCGGCAGGCCGCTTCGTATTTGCCGCCGATCTCGGTCTCGACCGGATCTTGGTTTGGAAGTTCGACGCCGTGAAAGGGAAGCTCGTCCCTAACGACCCTCCCTCGGTCGAGCTGCCCTCGGGAGACGGGCCGCGGCACTTCGCGTTTCACCCCAGCGGCCGCTGGTTCTATTCGCTGCAAGAAGAGGGTTCCACGGTCGCCGCTTTCGACTATGACCCGGCCACGGGCAGGCTGACCCCGAAGCAGACTGTTT
>CAZCVY010000053.1:36136-38045 GCA_964501985.1 uncultured Acidobacteriota bacterium
GCCGCTTTCGACTATGACCCGGCCACGGGCAGGCTGACCCCGAAGCAGACTGTTTCCAGTTTGCCCAAAGGGTTCGCTGGCTCGAATTTCCCCGCGGAAGTCATGATTTCACCGGACGGCAGATTCCTTTACGCTTCCAACCGCCTGCACGACAGCATTTCCTGGTTTTCCATCAGCGAGACCGGAACACTCGCGTTTCGCGGCCAAGAATGGACCCGCGGCAACCATCCGCGGGCTTTCAACTTCGACCCAACAGGGAACTTCTTCTACGTGTGCAATCAGTTCGCCGACGCCATCACGACGTTTCGCATTGACCGAAAGGCGGGTGCGCTTACTTTCACCGGCCAATACACTCCAGTGGGCAGCCCGGCGTCCATCATTTTCCTCGCCTAGCGGTGCGGCAGGGGGGCAGCCACCTCGTCTTACTGGTTTTCGAGCGGCGGAGGGTGGCCGCGGCCAGCCTCCGTAGACCCAAGGCAGAGAACTGGAGTGAACCCCAAAATTGAGACACGGAAAATAGGGACACATTTGGTTAAATGGAAAGGGGTCCCGAATGGCAGAACAACGTGTTTTCAGTGGGGAGTTCAAGGAGGGGGTGGCGCGGCGCATGCTCAAGGGCGAGAGTGTGAGTACGCTGCATCACGGATACGGATACGGGAACAGACGGAATGTTCCACTGATTGTTTTGTCCGAAATCCGGCCACCTGCTGACCCCAGCCTCGACCGCCCACAGCGAAAAAAGCCAGTGTAACATGCCACTCCCCGTCGCCCCTGCCTGCTGACTTCTGATCTCGTTTGCTGGTCACTCGCCACTTGTCACTCGTCACTGCTCTCTCCGTTGCTCTTGAACTCCGCGGATTGTACACTCGGGAACCGGAGAAGTGCCGCAGAGCAAGGGAAACCGCGCCTAACTCTGCGCCCGCTGCAAGGAATGTTCGGGGACGATTCGGTTTGGAGGTGAAACCATGGCGAACCGTGACCGCGCCAGGCGTCGGATCGAACGCATCCTATGCAAGGGGAGCAGAGCGCTGCGCATGATGATGCGGCGCGCATCACTTGGGCTCATTTTTCTGGCAACGCCGATTTCGGTCCTGACTGCGGCAGTTAGCCCCACGATAGCATCGGAATCTATACCCTCGGACGGAGAGCAATCCCCAGCGCTACAGTCGGAATCAAACGTCGGCTTCGCGTCTGCTCCCAGCTCGGCCGCGAGCGCGCCGGCGCTCCAACAGTTTCCGGCTCCTGCCACTACTCCTGCCTCTGCGGCCAGACTCGGAAAAACAGTTCCATTCAACCGCACTCCCGGCCAGAATCCCAACCTGCGATACGGCGACGACTGGTTGTACGTGGGCAGCAAAGCACCGAATAACGAGATCATCGGATACAAGCCCATTTGGGACTTGGAATCAGAGCGGCAAATGGCAAAAGCGCGGCGCAGCCAAATCGAGGGCGGCTACATCTGGTTCGAACGCGAGGATAAGTCCTTCATCATTGTTAACCCAGGCGTTTTGAAGTCTGCCCAAGAACTCATTGCGCCGTCGTATCCGATCGTTAGGCAAGCGACGAAGCTGGACAAGGAACAAAAGGATTTGGCCAAGCGGCGAGAGGAATGGCACGGCAAGGATCCTGAGCTTCAATCCAAGTTGGATGCGCAGCAGTCCGACATCGACGCGCGCCGAACCGTGATCAGTCAAGAGCTGTCGAGGGATCGCGACCGGATGTTAAAGGGAATGCAATCGCTGCTCGAATCTGCCCTTGCCAGCGGCCTCGCCCATCCTGAGTAGGCCGGCTGGCGCAGACTCCTGCCGTTGGGAGTCTGCGATCTCCCGCAGGGACTGCTCAGAAGTTGAACTCGCCCATACGGTCCATGCGGAGAATTGACGCATCCTCCAAATAATAGAACCTCCAA
>CAZCVY010000054.1:0-37527 GCA_964501985.1 uncultured Acidobacteriota bacterium
CTATACGGCGGAAACTGAAGTTTTCGCGAGCGCCCCATAAATCCCCGTGGTGGGTAGGTCTCCCTGGGAGCGCGGGCATCTTGCCCACCACGGCAGGGGCGTCCCGCCCGTGACGGTGAAAGAGCCGCAGGGCCGAAGTGCGGGCCCTGCGCTACGTTGCCCCCCGCCCGCTTACACTCAATCGACAGCTCTTCATTTCGTGGAACAAGCCGCCAAGAATAAAGCTGTTGAAACCCTACTCCTTTGCAGGGCGGCGTTGTGTATGAGAGGATGCTGACAAGGGAGGTCCCGATGCCATTTCTGGATACCCATAGCCTGCCGGTTATCGAGCGTTTGCCGGGCTGGCATGGACGATATTTTCACACGCAAAGTATGACCTTCGCGCACTACAACTTTGCGCGGGGCTCGACAATCCACGAGCACTTCCACCCCGAAGAGGAAGTCTACGAGGTCATCGAGGGCGAACTCGAGGTGACCATCGACGGCATGGCCCAAGTCGCCCGGGAGGGTGTAGTTGCGATCGTGCCGCCAAACGCCCGCCATTCGGTCAAGGCGCTCACCGACGGCAAGGCCATCATCGTCGACCATCCCGCAAGGCGCGATTTCGCTTAGAACACGCGACGTAGCGCGGGCATCTTGCTCGCCGTGGAAGGGGCGTCCCGCCCGTGCCGGTGGAAGTGCCGCAGGGCCGAGCGGGGCAGCCGCTTTTCGGAGTGCGGCCGCAGCCGAACCTCATTGACTGGAGGCAGAGAACATTCATCTTCACCCCACCGCGACGGCGCTAGCCACGCCCGCGTGAAAACCGGTGTAACGGGTCCCCGGTTTCTAGCGGCAAAAGCCGCGGGACCTCGGGCGATAATTCGACAAGAAAATTGTTGCGGTTATTGGACAGTCTGTCGGCCTCGGCTGCAGGTTTGGAGGCCAGGTTGCTGGCTTAAGAGCTGGTCGAGTCAAATGGCCCACCATTGGGGGGTGGGAAAAGCCGCTCCTGCGGGCCGGAAGTCGCGAGAGGAAGAGAAGAATTGATCCTCCGAAGGCCGTACAAATCGACATTTTATCGATGCCGACCAAGCCGCTCACCCGAATAAAAAAGATGTCAAAAATGAAGGGTGGTCCCAATAAGTCGATGAAAACAAAAGGACAAATTTCGGACAAAATGTTGGAAGCCACCAAGTATTTGAAAACAAAGTGGTTACACAAAATAGCTGATTAATTATAGAAAGCAAACCTAGTTACATCGATTTTTGACCTCAAAAAGTCACCGTTTTTCCGCGTTATTTCCGCTATCCCGATAACTTGCAGAAAATAATGGCCTTATGGCTACCATGTTTACCGTATCCGAATAAGTATCTGAAGATAAGTCATTTAGCGGAGGACATGGGGCGGAATCATGACGATACGCCGAGGCGCAGTTTTGAGTGCCCAGTCCCAGGCACAGACATCAGACCGTGAGCCTGTCCGGCAACCCTCCCAAATGCGTTTGAGCTTCGTGTCAAAATCCGGGTAAGGACTTTGGCCGAGGTGAGGCCGGAGCGCTTACTGTTTCAGAATCCAGTCCCCCATTTTCTTGAGCGCCACGGGCGAAATGGTTTCTTCGATTTCGGCGTATTCGGTGGGCGATCCGGTCTGGGCAGTTTGGAAAAGATGATTCAAGCCGGGAAGTTCTTCGGTTTCAAAATGCTTGTTGCCGCCCTCCTCCAATGCCTGGCGGATGGCGGGGAGGTTCTGCTTCGGGGGCACTTGCAAATCCTTTTCGCCGTTGAGCGCCAAGACTGGGCACTGGACCTTTCTTAGCGGCACTGCCGGGTCGCAGTTGAGGAAATATTCGAACCACGGTGAGGTGAGCGCTTTGATTTGCGCGTCCACTTGCGCTTCGGGACCCTTTCCGGCCAAGCGTTTTCGCAACTCGGTTTCCAGCGCAGCGCGGTCCTTCTGAGTTTTTACCAGTTCCAGAATTTCGCGTTCCTCGTTGGCGGTCTTCTCCGCTTCAGCAGAGCTCTGGCCCGCGGCTTCGGCAATCAGCCGCGATTGCGCGACGAGAATTTGATCGCCCGGCACTCCCGACCCCGCCATCATCACGACGAACGCCACGTCGGGATTGCGCGCCGCCACCAGGGGCGCGATGATGCCACCTTCGCTGTGGCCGATCAGGCCGATCTTGTGCGGATTGACCTCGGGCCGCTCCTTGAGGTACTCCACTCCCGCCTCCGCGTCGGTGGCGAAATTCGCCGTCGTGCCCGAAGCGAAAACTCCGCCGGACTTCCCGACGCCGCGATCATCCGCGCGCAGCACCGCAATGCCGCGGCGCGTGAGGTAGTCCGACAACACGAGGAACGGCCGGTGACCCATCAGCGCCTCATCACGGTCCTGTGGCCCCGAGCCCGTGATCAACAGCACCGCGGGAAACGGGCCTTTGCCCGGAGGAATCGTCAGCGTCGCGGCCAACGTGATGCTGGCGGCCGGGTTGGCGTAACTGACGTCCTCATCATGATAAGGATACGGCTTGACCGGATTCTGCGGGCGGCGCCGCTCCAGTTCCGCCGCATCCTTGACACGCTTGAGCACGAGGGGCAACGTGTTCCCGCCCTGCGTCCAAGTGCCTTCCATGGTGGTGAGGTCTGGCGAGATCTTGCCTTCGTACCCTCCCCCGATTTGCTTCATCTCCAACTTGATTGACGCGCCGTCTCGCGTGACGGAGGTCACGGGCAGGCCCTTGGCGTTCTGGTCGGGGCTATCCATCGTCGCGGTCAGGCCGTCCTCCGTGTTGGTGATGTGGAAGACGACTCGCAGCTTCATTGCGCCCGCGTCAAGCGTGCCCATCCATGCGCCATCGATCTCCGAGGGCTTGGCGGGCCTGTGATCAACCTTCGTCGCATTGGCAGCCCGCTTGAAAACGAGTGGCAACGATGCGCCCTGCGACCACGTCCCCTGAATCTCTGACGCGGCGGCGTTGACCTTGCCTTCGTAGGCGCCGTGCACTGCGTCCACGGTGAACTTCAGTTGGGAATCCTTCAGCGTAATGGTGCTGACGGGAATTCCGTTGGCTCCTTGGTCCACGCTGTCGAGTGTGGCTTTCAAAGCCCCGCCCTCTGCCTTGGCAATGTGCAGGACGAGGCGCAGTTCGGCAGCGCCGGCATGCAGCGTCCCCTGCCAGTCGCCGACCAGGTCTTGCGCGTTCGCGACCACCGCCGATGAAACCAAAAGGAGAACTATCATTGTAAAGAATTTCATCAATTTCCTTCCCACGTTTTTTTTGCGCGATTTGGAAGCGGCTGGGACACGTCAATCTGAATAGGCCCTCGGAGCATCGTGGCGATCCGAACTTTCGGATATTTTGCCCGATACCCCTGGATGCATGGGCTTAATTCCGGGCGCAAATTTCCTAAGTTAAAGAAACAATGAAAGTTAAATCGAAACGGCCGCTGTTTCGCCGCTCAACAGGGCCATTATGTCAGTTCCCCGCGCCGTTCGAGGCGCTTATAGTAGACGAGCGAGTAAACCGCCGGCACCAAAGCGCCCGTCAGCACTGATCCGAGGCAAAGCCAAGGTCCGCCCCCGGCCATCGCCAAGATGAATCCCGTAAGTCCTCCCACGACCAAGGTTTTGGCACCCAGGCGATGGGTGGCATTCCAAACGCGTTCGTCGGCGATCGTCCAAGGCGTGCGGATGCCGATGTAGAAGTTCCGCTGCACCTTTCCCAGCACATTGCCGAGGAAAGCAATCAGCAGGCACACCCCGCCCATGAGGGCTTTATTGATGTTCATCTGCCCCAACCACGCGGCCCGCAGCATCAGCGCCTGAACGTAAGTCATAAATGCCACGAAAACGACCATGATATACAGATAGGTTGTGCGGAACGATTCCACTTCGAAGTGTCGCGGCGACAGCCAGGGTAGCGCCGCCATCAGGCCCATCATTCCGAGCATGATGCCGGGGAAAACGGCCAGGAGCGTCCACTTTCCGGAATAGCCATCCACCTGGCCATGGATATTCCAGTGGGTGGGAACCTGCGCCGGCAGTTGGGGATACAGGATGGCCGCAGCGGCGAAGCTCACCAGGACCAGGGCCAAGCCGGCAACGTAATACTTCCGCGTCATGACGTTTTCCCCCCGTTGTTCTCCGTCGAGTGCAGCAAGTCCATGGCCCAGGTCAGGACGTCCTGAAGCACGGTCGTATTGACCGAGTACCAGATCTGTTGTCCCTCCCGCCGAAAGCGGATCAGGTCGCATTCTTTCAGCACCGAAAAGTGGTGGGACATCGACGGTTTGGTCATTTCAAAGTGTTCGGCCAGATCCCCTGCGGTCATTTCGCGGTCTCCCAACAAGCGCAGAATCTGTCGCCGCGTGGGGTCCGCCAAAGCTTTGAACACTGCATTCATAAGACCATGATTAGTTGAGCATCTAATTAGACATCGCTCTAAATATCTCTCCGTAGGAACCTGTTGTCAACCGAAATCGAACCCCGATGATTGCCTGGAATTTACCAGAACGCCCCATCGGGTTCAGCTTGCACGTGAACCGATCTTTTCGGCGAATTCCACGAGTCGCGCCCCTCTTCGGCCCTCGAAGTGCAAAAAGTGCTAAGCGGTGGGGAATATTCCGGACACACTGTCGGTCCGGAAGCAACAGGAGTGAGAAAATGCGCAGCCATTTGGGATGTACTGGGTCCATCGATCTAGGTTTCCTTGGGGATGACACGCAGAAGCGAGTGGAGCAGATTGGCGCAACCTGGTTGGAATACTCGCCCGAGTCCTCGGCGCTGCTGGTGCGTCATGTTCAGCCGGACGATGTCCCGCCCTTGCGCGAGGTGGCTGGCGAACTCTTGGACTTCCTCCACGCGGTTACTGAATCCGAGCGTGCCCAGATTCCCGGCGGCGCCCTGCTTTATCAAGACGAACCGACGGGCCAATACGTCCGTCTGAAAGTGTGGAAGGGAGGCTTTCTGACGGTCGCTTGGGCCCGGCCCGACTACATCCGCGCGCAATGGGTGCCTTTTCTCAACCAACCTGTCGCGCTGGTTTTCGAACCCTATCAGCGGCTGAACGGTGCGCTGGGCTTCGAGGGTCACCCAAACTCCGCCGATGACCTGCGCAGGATCCTCGAAAAGACCTCCGGAGAATACTCACAGGGCGATTACGAAATAAACGCCTCCATCCGCCGGATCGAAGTTACTTTCCGCGACGTCAACGCCGATGTCCTGTCGGTGGTCAACGCGCTTCGGTACATGGCGAAGCCGGGCACCCTCAGCGGCGAGCTTGACGTCTCCTCGTTCCGGTCGGGCGACCTGGAGGACTATTGCCGCTTCTCGTTCCGAGCGGGAGAAACCTGGATGGCGAGACCGAGCTTGTGGTCCGACACGCCGGAAGTTTCCGCCCCAGCCGCAGACTATCTGCCGCGCGTGGCGTGAGAAGAAGAGTTTATAGTTGAGAGTCGAAAGTCGAGCGTCGAAGAGTTGAAAAGTTGAAGAGTCGAAGAACTGAAAAGTCGGAGACTCAAGGAAGTCGAAGAGTTGAACAGTCGAAGAAGTTGAAAGGTCGAAGAGCTGAGGAGTTGGAGACCCGGGAAAGTCGAAGAAGTTGAAAAGTTGAAGAGTTGAACAGTCGAAAACGAAGAGTTGAAAGTTCAAGAAAGACGAAGTTGAATAGCCTCAGAGTTGAACAGATAATGGGCCGAAATTTCGCGGCATCGAATTAACGCTTCGCGAACGGTTGTGTTGTTTTTTCAACCTTTCAACTTCTTAACTCTTCATCTTTTTGACTTTTCAACTCTTCAACTTTTCAACTTATTCGACTCTTCAACTTTTCGACTTTCGACGTTTGACTTTCAACTATCGACTACCCCAAGGAGTTCCTCACTATGGACTACGCCTTCACCGAGTATCAAGCGGCCATTCGCGACTTGGCGCGCGAGATTGCCGAAAAGGAAATCCGCCCCATCGCGGCCGAATACGACCGTGAGGCCAAGTTCCCTTGGCCGGCCGTGAAGGTGATGGCGGAGACGGACCTCTTCCGCGTCTATATCGAGGATGAATACGGTGGGATCAGCGACGGCACGCCCATCATGAACATGGTGATCGTCACCGAAGAACTCTCCAAGGCGTGCGGTGGCATTGCGCTCAGTTTTGCCGGCACGGCGCTGGGCACGCTGCCGATTATCCTTTCCGGCAGCGAGGAGCAAAAAAAGCGTTGGCTGCCCGATATCGCCGCGGGCAGAAAGCTCGCGGCCTTCGCGCTGACCGAGCCCCAAGCCGGCTCCGACGCCGGCGCAGTGCGCACCACAGCCATTCGCGATGGCGACTTCTACGTGATGAACGGCACCAAGCAGTGGATTACCAATGGCGGCGAGGCGGAAATCTACTCAGTGATCGCCTTGACGAATCCCGCCAAGGGGCCGCGGGGAGCTTCGTGCATCGTGGTGGAGAAGGGGACGCCGGGATTCACCTTCGGCAAGAAGGAAGACAAGCTGGGCATTCGCGCCTCCGCTACGCGCGAGCTGATTTTCCAGGATTGCCGCGTGCCTGTGGCCAACTGCCTGGGCCGTGAGGGCACGGGCTTTATCGCCGCGATGAAGACATTTGACGTCTCGCGGCCCGGAGTGGGCGCGCAGGCGGTGGGTATTGCCGCGGGAGCGTTCGACCTGGCGCTCGAGTACGCCTGCACCCGCCGCCAGTTCGGGTCGCCCGTGGGCTCGTTCCAGGGGCTGCGTTTCATGCTCGCTGACATGGCCACCAAGATTGAAGCTGCGCGTGCGCTGGTCTATGCTACGGCGCGTTACATCGATACCAAGCCCAAGGAGCGGCCGACGCTCTACTCCGCCATGTCGAAGTGCTTCGCGAGCGACGTGGCCATGGAAGTCACCACCGACGCCGTGCAGATCTTCGGCGGTTACGGCTATATGCACGACTACCCGATCGAGAAATACATGCGCGACGCCAAGATTACCCAGATCTACGAAGGCACCAACCAGATTCAGCGCGAAGAGATGTCGAAGACGTTGATTAGCGGCTTCCACTCGCACCGGCCCAACGTCGCCCGCGCGGCGTAGCGCGTGTTCGGAGTTTTGAATCTGGAATTTTGAATTTGGAACCTGGAGACTCGGGTCTGGAATTTTGAATCTGGAGTCTCGTGTCTTGAATCTTGAATTTTGAATCTCCGAGTCGCCGGTTCCCCCTGATTTTCCGTCACCTCTCTCGGACGACCGCGCCGCGGCCCAGTGCCGCGGCGGCTTCCCGCCGCCCTATGGCGAGGTAAACTCGCCGCCACGACGTCAAGCTGCGCCACACCCGATCGCACACCCGATCTCTGAACGCGCCCACGTATTTTACGTGTTATACTTGCCACGGGAGGACGGTTCATGAAGCAAAACATCACCCTAACGATTGAGCAAAGTCTCCTCAAGCGGGCAAGAGCCGTCGCCGCCCAGCGCGGTACGAGCGTGAGCGGCCTTTTGGCGGGAGAATTGGAAAAGCTCGTCGACCGCCAGGCAGCTTACACGCAGGCAAAGGCCAAAGCGCTTGCTCACCTGGAGAATCCCTTCCATCTTGGCGGAGGTGGAATTCCCAATCGTGAGGACCTTCATGACCGCAAAAGTCTTCGTTGACTCAAATGTGCTCATTTATGCCCACGACGGCGATGCAGGGCTCAAGCAAAAACGAGCTGCCGAACAGCTGGATGGACTTTGGGACAATGGCTGCGGACGGCTCAGCACTCAGGTTCTGCAAGAGTTTTATACGAATGTGACGCGAAAGATCAAGCGACCTCTGGCCCGCAGTGTGGCGCGGGAGGTCATACGAAACTACGGGATTTGGGTGGAATCGGCCATCACCCCGTCCACAGTAGTGCGTGCTTCGGAGATCAGTGAAACTTGGACCATTTCCTTTTGGGATAGCATGATCCTCGCCGCAGCGGAACAAGACGGGGCAGATGAACTTTTAACCGAAGACCTCAATCACGGACAGGTTATAGCCGGCATTCGCGTTGTGAATCCTTTTCGCTGACCCCGGTTGCGACGGGGCGAGATGACGCTCTTACGGGATTAACGCCTGGACGGTTAGTGATTCGACACGAGCAGTGGTAAGGCTGGTCGATCATGCGCAAACGCCTCAAGCGAAAACTCCGCTCCTGTGCCCTCTGCAAGCCCTACAAAATGGGTGGGGAAAACCGCTGGAAACCGAAGGAACTCGCAGTTCTTAAGCGAGCCGAAGCCGAGATCCGCCAAGCATCCCGCGAAGAGTAGCGCGCCCGCAGGCAAGGACGTAGCGCAAGGCTCGCTCTCTAGCCTTGCGGCTTTTCCCCGGCGCGACGGTGAAGCTTAGATATGGGCTGGGTGATCAAAATGAAGCCAAGAATCATGTATATGGAACTGAAAACATACCCTGGCGGTCATGATGATTGTGGTCCTGCTCGCATTGGCCGTGTCACTTTCAATAGAACGGGCAAGACTCTTCTATATCGTGGAAAGAGATTTCAAAAGGGCAGCACGGAACCTTGTGCGAACTACCATGAGGTCGAGACCAGGGAGGGTTACTGGATTTCTGGTCCGAAAAAAGGCGGTGGGGATAGACACCGTCATGGTGGCGGCCCAGTCGACATTGACGAAGATGTTCGAGAGGAATACTGGACAGAAATCAGGGAACAGCCAGATCGCAAAAACGAAAGGTTTGCCTGACGAGGAGGTGCGCGCGATTCAAAGCGCCGCCCTCACCACGCCGCCCTCGGCGCGCACGGCGGCGCCGTTGATGACGGCGCCTTGGGCGCTCGCGACGAAGGCCACGACGGCGCCGATCTCTTCCGGCGTTTCGAAGCGCTTCAGCAGCGAACTGGGGCGCGCCTTTTCGAAGAATTCCTTTTCCACTTGCGCCGGGGTCACGCCTTGCTGCTTGGCCATGTCTTGCAAGAAGTTGCCGACCCCCTCGGACTCGGTGGGTCCCACCAAAATCGAATTTACCGTGATGCCGGTGCCGGCGACGGACTCCGCCAAGCCCCTCGCCACGGCCACTTGCGCTGTCTTGGTCATCCCGTAGTGGATCATCTCAACAGGCGCATTCACGGCGGACTCGCTCGAAATGAAGATCACTCGGCCCCAGTTTTTCTCGCGCATGGCAGGTAGGTAGTGCCGCGAAAGGCGCACTCCGCTCAGCACGTTGATCTCGAAAAATCGCAGCCAATCGGCATCGGTTATTTCCGCAAACGGTTTTATCTCGAAGATTCCCAAATTATTGACGAGAATATCGGCTTTGGGCGCGTCGTCGAGGAACGTTTTGACGCCATCCAGTGTTCCCAGGTCAGCCGCGACGCCGCGCACGTGCGCGCCCGGCGCCACGCCGCGAATTTTCTCGATTGCGGCGGCTACACGCGCTTCCGTGCGCCCGTTGATGATCACCGACGCGCCCTCGGCGGCGAGCGCCGTGGCAATTCCCAAACCAATCCCGGCCGTCGAACCCGATATCACCGCGGTTTTACCTTTAAGTCCTAAGTCCATGGAATTCTCCTGAGTCGACCAATTTCCTTTGTGTGGGATCGGGGGGCTTCGCCCCCTGCTCCGCGGAAAGGCTCCGCCTTTCCACGCCGTCCCACCTAATTTTTGCTCCGCCGCGCCGCTTCGCGGCCTGCTCTGCGGAAAGGCTCCGCCTTTCCGAACCGGTCTGGTCATTTTCTCTTTTTCCTTACCGTCGCGAAGGCTGAGCCTTCGCGGCGGTAAGGAGGAAGTTGGTTGGGGGTGGCCCACCACGGAAAGGCGGAGCCTTTCCGCAAAGCCGGCGGCGAAGCCGCTGGCCGGCGATTTACAGACTTACTACGCCCTACCATCATGTGGCAACCAGCGTCCCTACAACCCTTGAAAGCTGCAAACGTTGATAGCCTCTTCTCGTAGCGCGGGCGTCTCGCCCGCTGTCGCGGTAGCGTCCCGCTCCCGCCAGCGCGGGCAAGATGCCCACGCCCCAGCGGGCAAGATGCCCGCGCTACACCCGCTCGCTACACCCAGTCGAATCGGCCCCGAATACCGGAGAGATGGCGTCTCGCCGCCTTATGGCGAGATAAACTCGCCGCTACGTCCGATTGTTACATGTAGTAGATGTCCGAGATTGGCGAGAGGTTCCTCTATCTTCACCGGGACGCCACCCTTCCTGATGCAGTAGAAGCTGACAATTGATTGGTAGCGCCGAGGTGGTTCACGTTGAGTCCCAGCACGGCCTGAAACTCAATTCGAGCTTTGGTGGTTTCGCCCTTCCCCAGATTTCCCAGGCCAATCAGATAATGAGCGTCGGCCCGCTGGAAGTTGCTGGACTTCCGATGTCCGAACTTGGCGAAATAATCAATGTCCGTTCCTGCTTCCAGCGCCTTGTTGCCTGTGGCGATCAGGTTGTCGAAGATCTGATTCGCCTCGGAGTTTCGCCCGAGTTTCAGCGCGGCGAGGCCTCGGTAATACCGCATCTCGGCTTGTTGGGGGGATTCTTCCCGCCCCGGAGCGGCCAGGGCTTGCTGGAATAACTCGCGGGATTTTGTGGCATCTCCGACTTTCTCGTAGGACAGCCCCAGCAAATAATCAAGCTGCGGCAGACGGGTTTCGTGATAGGGGCGGCCGACTTCCAGGTTCTCCGGGTATTCGAGCGCGGATTCATAATCCTTCAAGGCTTCCTGGTATTTTCCGGCTCTGAATTCTCCCTCGCCCCGTAGCACAAAGGCATCCGCATAGACGTCATGGATGTCGCCTTCCCCCTCCCAGTTGTGAAACCGGTGGGATCTCAGCAGTTGAATGGCCTGATCATATCGGCCCGCCAGCAGGTAGACCTTTGCCTCCTGCATCATGGCATCCGAGCGCTTCGTGGCGATGGATGAGTTGGATTCAAATGCAGCGAGTCTCTTCTGCGGGGACACGTTACCCGCTTCATATAATGTGTCAAGTTCATACAGGAAACGTGCATTGCTCGCGTCGAGCGCCACGGCCTTTTGCATGGCGGCAATGGCCTTGGCGGAATCGTTTGAAGTTTGCGCGTAGGCTTGGGCCAGATTTCGCCACACCATAGCGAAGCTGCCGCTCATTGCCGCCGACCTTTCCCACATCCTGATTGCGGCGGCAGGTTGGCGGTCGTATAGAAGATTCCCCAGATAGTACGGGGCGCGCGCGTCCGCAGGATTCGCCTGCATGGCCCCTTCCAGCACTTTCGCGGTTTCGAGCCGAAAGGGGAATACGTAGTCCGGGGGCAGTTGCGCCGCAGCGCGAAAGTATTTGGAGGCTTCCTCCGGTTGCCGGCCTTTGAGCGCAATGTATCCGAGGTAGTAATAGACAATCGGGTTCGCCTTGTTCTGGTCAGGACTCGCCGCCTCCAGGGTCTTGAGAACCTGCCCCGACTCGCTCACCAGTCCGGCATCATAGTAGTCCACAGCCAATTCCAGCTTGGACTGTTCGGTGTTACCTAAGTTAATCTCCGGTCCTTCGCGCCCGTCCAGCAATGCAAGTTCATTGAGGCCCCAAAGGTCCAGAGGGTCCACGGCCAAGGCTTTTTGCGCCGCGGCGCGGGCTTCATCAGCGCGCCCCAGCCGTCTGAGCGTTGCCGCCTTCAGATCCCACGCCCGACAATTGAGCGTGCCATAAGCGAGCGAATGGTCGAGGTCGGAAAGTGCTTGCGACTCGTCGCCTTTTGCTCCATCCAATTCGGCGAGTTGGTAGTAGCTTGCCGCAGTCCATGCTACGCTCCAAGTGGCTCGGTGGAAAGCGGCCTCGGCCTCCCCATTTTTGTCTTCGCCTCGCAGGGCGACACCCAGGTAGTAATAGGCCTCGCCGTCTTTGGGACGAGTGTAGTTCCGCGTGGCGCGGTCAAGGGCCGCCATCAGCTTCTCCCGCGCCTCCGAATAGAGGCCGCGCTCGCAGTAGAGTCTGCCCAGCGCGGTGTTCACGTCGTAGTCGCCGGGATCCCGCCGCAGGGCCTCTTCGTAGTAAGGGTACGGCTCCGAAGCGGGATTGTGGAATTGCTCAAGGCGCAGCCCGACGTGATAAAGCTCATCGACCGACGCGATCTCCTTGGGTGGCAGGGGAGGCTTCACCACGGGCGGCGTGGGCGCGGCTTCTCGCTTCACCGGCTGGTAGCTGATCAGTTGTTTGCCTTCCGCATCCAGGACGGCAACCTTGAGATCGGTTTCTTTGTTCCCGTCGGGCAAAGGAACCTGCTGAACAAATGGCTTGTCGGGGTCAATATCAATACTCTGTTCAAACAGCTTCCGACTCGCTGCAGTGAGAATGACCTTGGCGCCGCGGAATTCCTGAGTGGCGTAGAAACCGAAGCTGACCTTTCCGGACGGTTCGACTTCGAGATTGACAGCGCCATTCAGGTTCGCATTCTTGGCGCCGCCGATGCCGCGAATGGGGAACCAGTAGGCCGTGGCCACCTTGGTTTCGGAAGGTTGAATCCAACTGTAATCGGGTTGGTTGTCGGAAAAGTTCCCCGACATCAGCTCGAGATAGTCGCCCTGGCTATCGAGAACCTTGTCCCACAATTTCCCTTCGGGGCCATTTCCCCACTCGAAGAATTTCGCCCCGGGCGAGACGTTGTGGTCCTGAACGGCGATGATTCCGGCATCCTTGCCGTGGTCGTAGCCGCCAAAGAAATCACCGTCGAAATTCCAAGCGAAGAAGGACATCGGCGCGGGATGGTTTTTCCACCAATCGAGGTCCACTCCCCGCGTATAATCGACGCCCTGAAAAACGTCATGCGAAAGCGGCCAATGGGCGAACTGAACCTTGGCGTGATAAACCGCGAACTGTGTGTCAGGCGGGAAAATCACCTGGTAGTTTTCATTGGCATGAACACTCGTGTTGGTGAAATCCAGAAACGAGTGGACAAAGGGGGTGCGGTTCACCAGCGTCGTCGTGACTTTCATATAAGACTTGTCGGGGTAAACCGTGATCGCGACCGCCCATTCCATACGATGACGAAGCTCCACTTCTCCAACCCAGATGGTGCTGCTGCCGTCGGGATTCGTCACCAGCCGATGGTCCACCGGAAGATAACTGGTGGCGCGATGATGGTGCGGGATGTTCCACTCCACCCCGCCCGAAATCCAGGCTCCGATCATGCCAATGAGGGCGGGCCTGATTTCGGTTTGCCGGTAAACGTAGTCATAGCCGTCGGTCTTGTCCGTCGCGGACAGAACGCGCCCGCCAAGCTCAGGAAGAACGCAGATCTTGACGTACTTGTTCTCCAGATAATCGGCTTGATAAGTTTTGTTGCCGCGGACATCCAGAAGATTGTCATACAGAGGATAGGGATAAATCGCGCCTTGGGCGCCCTGGTAATCGCGCCCTGCATAAAACATCGGCTCAAGGTCGGGCGGCCCGATTTCGTACGTTGGGAGCGCCAGCGGTTCCTCCCGAATGCTCACCGCTTGTCCCCAAGCCTGCGACGCCGATGCGAGCAGGAAAATGGAGATTATAAACAATTGCATACACCTATTATGATTTGTCATTCTTTAACTCCTAACGGCTAAGGTTCAATTCGACCAATCTCCTCCTAAAGCTCCGAGAAGGTCATGAGAACAGCGACTGCTCTGGCCGCTCATTTCGAAGTCGGCGCGAGCACGTAATATTGATAAGACTGCTCCCACGCGAATTCGCTGCCGGGCTCGATGGTCATGGAGATAAAAGGTTCCACAGAGAGGACGCTGCGAATCGACCACAGGTGCAAGTCGGATAGCGGCCGGTTTCCATGGATGACCATGCCCGCGCCGACGCGGTGGTTCTCGATGCGAATCTCGTTGTCTTGGGGGCGGTCGCTGAACCCCAGTAACGGGCAAAACGCTACATCTTGATTCGCCAGAGTTTTGAGGTAGACAAACTGGTTCCCGCGAATCTCCGCCAGATTTTTGTCGGGCGGGTGCGGGGAATGGATCTGGAAGGGAACCTTCACCGAGTAATCCGGGCCGGGGGCCTGGTGGTCGAGCACCAGAAAATTGTGGTTGTAAACGCTGCTTTGGATGGTCCGGCGTCCGGTGTTTTTCAAGCTGTGTTCCAGCACCATCTCGGGCTTTCCGGGGATTAGGCGTACCGTTTTGTGATAGATATAACCATAGCCCGTGGCGGGATCGCTCAACTCCTGCGTGAAATTGACGGAATCGCCGCGCGCTTCGACCGTCCATCGGCCTGGGTTCACAATCTCATACTGTTTGACATAGTCGTATTCCGCGCCGTCCTTGCGCAGCACGCCGACGCCGATCTTGATGAAGGTGCCGCCCACGGCGGCTTCGTCGAAACCCAGGGCGCTGTTATTGGTTGTGAACTCTTCCACCGGGCCGGAAATTCCCGAGCACGTTGAGGCGACGATCTCCGCGCCCTCATACTCGAAGTCGTGCACGCGTGGATCGACTCGCTGGTACCACGGACCGTAGTAGTTGTGCCCTTGATATTCGAACGCGGCGATGACCCCCGACCAGTCGAAGCGAGTCCCGCGATAGTAGCCACGGTGAACGTCAGGCAAGTAAAGCTTGGCGCGAAGTTGGCCGTTCGATATTTCGGCTTGCGGAACATCCGCGGCGGGCGTATCCCAATAAGCAGCCAATCCCAAGACCGCACTCAAAGCAATGATCGAAGTCATTCAGCACTCCCCTGTGGAATCTTCCCTTGTCGATTCCCTGTTTCGACTGCGACCGATAAGATATACCCGACGGTCTGCGAATACAATTGGCAGTCGTGACCTCTTCATGGATGCCGCTGCCGATTTTGACACGGCGGGCAGGATGCCCGCGCTCTCATCACCCCGACGCGCAGCACCCCGGGGAATAATCCCGGGTGTATAATTCCGGATGCTGGAATGCCCAAACGCGGGATCGGGTGGATATGTCCCCGTTAACTCAAGGATCTTGGCGCGATGCTGAATCTTAAGACAATCCTCTTGCCGGTTGATTTTCCAGTTTCCTCGCTGAACGTCATTCGCCAAGCCGCGATCTTGGCGCGCCATTTCACTTCGGAAATTGTGGTGCTGCATGTGGCGACGGAGCGCAGCTTTGCTGCAGGTGTGCCGGAGGACCCCCGCGAGATGGCAGATTGGGATTTGCTTGCGGCGATCATACGGCAGGCTCAGAATCAGCAGGATCCTTCTCTAGAGGCGGACATCGCCGGCCTGAACATTCGCTTTAAGCTGGTGAAGGACGACGTGGCCTTAGCCATCGTACAGACGGCGCAAGAGGAAAAAGCCGACCTCATCATGATGCCGTCCCATAGCTTCACGTTCTACCGGTTTCTCATGGGTTCTGTGACCGCCGAGGTAGTCCATGGGACCGAGTGCCCGGTTTGGACAGGTGCACACGTGGAAGGAGCCCCAGGACAGAAGTTTGCGATTCGCAGCGTCTTGTGCGCGGTCAAATTCGGGTCCCGTTCCGACTTGGCCGTATCGTGGGCCTCCCAATTGGCGGCAGACTTTGGCGCTCGCCTTACGCTGGTCAATGTTACCAGCGGGGTGGAGCTTTGGGGGCCCGGCGGCGATTATGTCGATGAAAAGTGGAAACAGGCGCTTGTCGGTGACGCTTCCCGGCAAATGACCAAACTTCAACAGGACAAAGGCATCAAGGCCGACGTCATCATCAGCAGCGGGGACGTGCCCAAGGCGCTGAGCCGGGCCGCGCAACAGACGAACGCGGATTTGCTGGTCACGGGGTGCTACCCTTATGAGGGTCACTTGCGCACCCATGGTTTCGATACCATTTGCGCGGTCCAGATTCCGGTCTTGAACGTGTGATGACGAAGCCTTTCGAGAGGAACTCATGAATACCGCGGAAGCCGAAATAGAGGGAAGGGTTGGCGCAACGGTTGCCGTCTCGACCGCGCCACCGCGCGTCGAAAGGCTCGTCTCGCTCGATGCGTTGCGCGGGTTCGACATGTTCTGGATTACGGGGGGCACCGCCATTCTTCTCGGCCTGGGCAAGGTCATCCAGCGCCCGGCCTTCGACACGTTCCTCGAGCAGTTCGAACATGTGCCGTGGCAGGGCCTGCATTTCTATGATCTCATCTGGCCGCTCTTTATGTTCATCATGGGCGCTGCGATCCCGCTGGGGGTGGTGAGACGAAGGGCCAGGGGCCAGACGGACCGCACGCTGCTGCTCCACGCCGTGTGGCGGGCCATCATTATGTTCTGCCTGGGGACGGTCACGCAGGGAAACCTCCTGTTGTTCGATTGGTCGAAATTCCGCCCGTGCTACAGCGTGCTGCACGGGCTGGCCGCGGGATATTTGATCGCGACCATCATCACTTTGAAAGTGAAGGCGCAATGGCATGCGGCCACCATCGCCGGCTTGCTGCTTGTTTATTGGGCCGTCGTAATGCTGATCCCCGTGCCGGGTGTGGGCGCCGGAGTGTTGACTCCGGAGGGCAATCTGCCGACATACGTAGACCAGCTCATTCTCGGCCATTTGCACTACGGGCCCAACACGTGGTTCGTGAGCTATATGGGTTTTGGCGCCTCGGTGATGCTGGGCGTGCTGGCCGGCCAGATGCTGATGTCTGACGCCACGCCGATGAATAAGTTCTTTCGCCTGCTGATCGCGGGAGTGGTGAGCCTGGCGGGCGGAATCGTCTGGAGCTTCTCCTTCCCTGTGATCAAGTTGATGTGGACGAGTTCGTATGTACTGATCGCCGGCGGCATTAGCTTTGTGGCTCTGGCGCTCTTCTACTGGATCATTGACGTACTCGGATACAAAAAGTGGGCTTTTGGATTTGTCGTTCTGGGCATGAATTCGATTGCCGTCTACGTGGCCACGCAGATTTTCGATTTCCGCCTCGTCGGCAATATCTTCGTGGGGAACTTGCTGCCGCTGGTCGGTCGTTGGGCGGATTTGGTCGAGGCCAGCGCGGCATTTGCCGTGGTCTGGTTGATCCTTTATTGGATGTATCGCAAGAAGGAATTCATCAGGATTTGATGGACCGGGCCGAGCCGCCCCATCTCCTCCCAGCAACAATGCGCGGGACCTAAACCGAACCCATGAACAGAGCTCAGATCAGAAGGTCCTGCCGCGTTCTGATCGTCATGGGACTCTTCCCTCTACTCCTCTATTTTGCCTTTTTCTGCATCCTCACCTACCCCGCCATCACCCAGTTCCGGACTCACTTCTTTTCAGACGAGGGAGACGGACTACAGTGCGCCTGGAACCTGTGGTGGGTAAGGAAAGCGGTCCTGGACCTCCACCAATCACCCTGGCACACGAGTTATTTGCACTGGCCCTACGGAATCTCGCTGCTGGGGCATACCCTCCACCCTTTTAACGGCTTTGCCACAATGTTCTTGCCAACGGGCATCTCCCTGATGGAGCGTTACAACCTCGTAGTGATTTTCTCGTTTATTGTGGGAGGGCTGACGGCGTTTCTCTTGGCGCACCACCTGACCAACTCGTATGCGGGCAGCGTCATCGCCGGTTACCTGTTTACGTTCTCGAGTTTCCACTTCGCTCACCTGGAAGGCCATCTGCAGATGGTTTCGTTGGAATGGATACCGCTCTTCATCTTGCTCTGGTATAAATTCGTTATGAAGCCCAGCATCGCTCGTAGTATTGCTGCCGCTCTGCTGCTGTTCCTCGTCATCCTCTGTGATTTCTATTTCTTCTTTTATTGCGTCATGGCGGGCCTCATCATCTTCTGCTGGAGGCTAAATCGCAAAGAGGGCATCCCGTTCTTCAAGGAGAAAGGATACCTGATCGCGACCGGCCTTTTCGGGCTTATCTCGCTGGCGACTTCCGGCATGTTGGCGGCGAGTTTTCTTCTCGCGAATTCTCGGGACGAGTTTCTTGGGGCACATCCGGAATCGGAGTTTTCGATGGATTTGCTCGCCCCCTTCATCTACGGGGGACATTGGCGGTTCGCCTCTCTGACCAAGCCCTACTGGTCCCAACTGCCGGGCTATATCCAGGAAAGCAGCGTGCACTTGGGTCTGGCAGTAGTTGTTCTTTTGATTTATGTATGGCGCAAAAGGAAGCACGCGGAGATGCCGGGGATTGGGCTGTGGTACATCCTCCTGTTTTTCTTTGCCGTCATGGCCTTAGGCCCTAACCTGCAGGTTTGGGGGGGGCAGACCGAATGGATGACTCTGCCCTACACTTGGCTGCAGGCGTTGTTTCCCCCATTGCGCGCCTCCGGTGTCCCGGTCCGAATGATCGTCATCGCGGTCCTTGCTGCCGCAGTCATCTCCGCGGAGGGGTTCAAACTTCTTTTCCGTGGGTCGTACCGAAACCGATTATTTGCGTCGGCTCTCCTTGGACTGGCCCTACTCGAGCACCTCCCCGGACCGGTCACAACCTCTGCACCGTCGATACCAGCTTATGTGCGTGTCCTAAGAGAGTTGCCTGGCGCGGGGGGAGTTTTAGATACGGTTAGCCGTCCGACCTTGGCCCTGTACTATCAGACGGTTCATCAAAAACCACTGGCTTTTGGATATGTTTCCCGCGTGCCGAGGAGCGTGTACGAGAAGGACCGGGAACTTGTCAAGACTCTTAAGGCAAATGACTTCCTTTCGCTATGGTCGACTTACCGGATCAGGTATTTGATAACTGCTCATGCGCCGGACCGATTGCGGGAATCGGATGGAGCGGTCTGGAGTGACGGCTCGATAGGGATATTCGATCTCACGGCTGTAACCACGCCGGGCATTAAAAGCACTGCCGGCAACAGCCATTGAAACCCTCGGCCGGAGCGCTATGACCAAGTTTTTTAGGCGATCCGCCTTCGATAGGCGCGTGCCATGAAATGCCCACATTGCCAACTCGAAAATCCCCCGAGCGCTTTACGGTGCGGATGCGGGCATGAGTTCCGATCCGCCACGGTAACGGGCTCCTCCGTGTCCCCCGAGGGAGCGGGGACCTCGCTGCTGACACCCTGGTACTGGCCCGAAGCGTCTCCGGCGACTTACAAAAGCGCCCTTGTGTTCGGATGGATGCTCGTCGCTTGCGCCGCCGTTTACGTAGGCATCGCGGTCTTCATCTACCTTCATACCTCCGAGGCCGATCTCGCCAAAGATGCGGCGCTGGAACCTTGGGGGCTGATGGTGGGGTGGGTTGCCTGGGGGCTCTTTACTCTAGCCACAGGACTCGCAATTCTGAGAAGGCGTATGATTGCGGTGAGGCTGGTCTGGTGGTGGATTATCGTCAGTGGGTTCGGGGTTGTTGGCAGGCTATCTCCGCTGGAGATATTAGGCCGGGTCGCGTTCCTGTGGGTTGCGAAGTGGTATTCAACCAAGAAACCACTTCTCACAGGCTAGCGCCCTCCTGGCCCGCCTGCGAATGCCTTAGACTTTCCTCCTCGTCGCTCGGGGTTCAATTCAGCGTCTCAAACCCTATTCTACCTGACGCGCACGCGCGGCAGGGTTGAGGTCTCCTACGACGAACCAGTAGGCGAACACACCGAGCACCAAAACCCCGGCCGCAAGCGCGAAGCCAGGAAGGTACGTGTGGGTGCGGGCAATCAGGAACCCCGTGGCAATCGGCGCCAGGACGCCGCCGATGTTTCCGGCAAAGTTTTCAAACCCTGTCCAGATGCCGAGTTCTTCACGCGGCGCGCAACACTGAATGATCGCGTAGAGGTTGCCCACGGCCAATCCGACCAAGGAGCTTCCGACCAGGAAGGCGAGCGCGGCATGGGGGCTTTCCGCGCGCGCGGCGGGAATCAGCAGAAGTCCGCAAAGGAACGCGACGGTGATCATGGACTTGCGCGTGCGGGTCTCGGGCCAGCCCCGGCGAATAAACTTGTCGGTGAGCCATCCCCCTAATGCCTGACACACGCCGAAAACCAAATAGGGTAAAGCCGCGTAAAAGCCCGCCCGCACGAGGGTCAAGTGTCGGACGGTGACGAGATAGTCGGGAAGCCAGGTGACGAGCAGGTACCAGTAGTAATCAAAGCAGAAAAATCCCAGACAAATGCCCAGAAGGTTGCGATTGATGTGGATCCGCTTCGGAGGCGAGGAGTCGCTCGCTACGGAAGTACGTTTAACCTGAAGATACTTGGGGGCGAGGAGAAGCCAGGGCACCACCCAAATGATGGCGGCGAACCCAACCAAGGCGAACATTTTGCGCCAGCCGCCGAAGATGATCAGAGTCGCGATCAGTGGAGCTCCCACGGCCAAGCCGAGGCGCGTGCCGCTATCGAAGAGTCCGGAAGGGAAGGCGCGCTCGGCGGAAAAGAAAAGCATGCTCACTATTTTGGTTCCGCCGGGAAGATAAATGGACTCGCCAATTCCCAGCACGATTCGCAACAAAATCAATACCATCAGGCTCCCGGCAAAGCCCGTCAATCCGCAGGCCAGCGACCAGAGAGCGAATAGTCCGGCATAAAGCCAGCGGAGATTCCATCGATCCGAGCACCAGCCGACCGGGATCTGCATGAGAGCGTAGGACCAGAAAAAGGCGGAAAGTACCAGGCCTTTGATTTCAGGGCCGAGATGAAGGTCAAGGGAAATGAGTGGCAATGCTACTGAGATGGTGGCGCGGTCGAGATAGTTAATGAAGGAGGCGACGAAGAGGAGACCGACAACCACCCAACGCCGGGAATTCGAAATCGACAAAAGGCCGGAGTCGGAATCAGTTCCGGCTGGAGAAGAATTGCCTGTATTGACCATCACCCTCCCTCTCGGTGCAAGGTTTCGGCAGCATATCGCAAACTGCCGATAGGTCAAGGAAAGAAAATTGTGACCTGACGAGGTGGAGTAATTGGCGACTGCTCATTCACGGCCGCGCGGACGTGCACGCAGCGCCATCGCTTAACCCGAGCACGGGTGCTCGTTTTTGCCCCTTACTGCAACGCAACTCCATTCTCACCGCGGCTTTCGCACCGTTGACCAGTTTCTTATAGTTAGATATTGATTCAGTATGTGATATACGCAATAGAATAATGAGGTGGAGCGAAATTCAAGTCAGGCAAGCATTGTTGAACGGGATGGTTTCCTGATCAAAGGTAAAACTGGAAACTGGCTTTGCCTAGTGTTTAAGCTTCCCACCCCAGTCTCTTTATTTTGTGTAAGTATATGTTAAATATAGTGCTTGATCTTAGGCATCTGTCCGCCGCATCGAGCCGTTATCAGTTATAAAGCTCCTTGACAACTAAGTATTCATCGATTACTCTTATGGTGTCATTTATGAACTATAGTTGTATCATCTTTAGGGAACTATTCATTATGCCCTCCACCGTCCTAGGCGGGACCGGGATGGATGTATAAACGAATGCTGAATAGAGTCCCCGGACCATCTTAAGGAGGGAAGCCCATATCGCGCAAGACCGTGCCTAGGCTTCCTCGGTTTGGAGAAGGGGTCGACGCATCCCATGCTGGAGAACTCCCATGTCAACCGACGTATTCACATACCGAAGACCCGAGTTTGCCGCCAGATCGATAAAGGTCCTTCTGGTCGATGAGGACCCAGGCGACCTGCGGATCCTCCGCCTGATTCTGCAAGGCCAAGGGATGGAGGTTTTCGCCTTTGGCACTTATGAAGCCGGTATCCAATGCCTGGAGACGGAGCCTATTGATTTTGTGGTGGTTAGCCAGGGCAGCCAAGCCTTCGAAGGGCGCCGGGTTCTGGACAAGGCGACGCAGTTGGACCGCCGCCGGCCCGTTTTAGTCGTGACGCGCCTTACCAATATGCAGTGTTATATCGAAGCCATGCAATTAGGTGCGGTCGACTACCTGGAGAAGCCCGTCCCTCCCGCAGATTTGTTACGCTTCGTGCGCGGGCACGTTCAATACTCCCGGTCCAGAATGAGTAGCAGGGCGGCGTAAAACTTGGGGCCGGGAGCGAAGGCGTAAAGCCGGGCTTTAGCCTGACATCTCTCGCCGTATTGGTTGCTGCGCGCCCGTCCCCGTGTGGCCACGCCGCATTAGTCAATCGCCGCCGGTTGGAGTCTTGGCGCGAGCAGTTGAATGAACCCCAGGGCGACCAGATACGCACAGCCGGCGATAATGAAGACCGGCAGGTACGATCCAGTGAGCTGAAGCAGCCAGCCGGTGAAGGTGGCGATGAACATTCCCCCTACGGCCCCCCCGCAACCGCCCATTCCCACAACGGAAGCCACCGCCCGGCGCGGGAACATATCCGAGGCAACCGTGAAGATGTTGGCGGAAAATCCCTGGTGAGCGGCGCAGGCTAGACTGATCATCGCGACGGCGGTCCACAAGCCGTGTACTCGGGTGATCGTCACAACTGGGATTACGCACAGGGAGCAGATCAGCATCGAAACCTTGCGGGCGCGATTGACCGTCCATCCCCAGTCCAGAAACCGCGCCGGCAGCCACCCTCCGACAATGCTTCCCACCGTTGCACAGTTATAAATCACCACGATGGGCAGCGCCACCCCAGTCAGTTTCAGATGGTGTTCGCTCACCAGAAATTTCGCTAGCCAAAACAGGTAGAACCACCAGATGGGATCGGTTAGCGATTTACCCATAACGAACGCCCACGTCTGCCGGTGAGGCAGTAGGTGGGACCAGGGGATCTTAGTGGTCGGTTCAGGCGGATCGCTCAAAATGTAAGCAAGCTCGGTCTTCGAAACGCTAGGGTGCTCTTGCGGCGGGCGGTAGACCACCAGCCAGATGACGAGCCAAATGGCGCTGAATGTGCCCGTCAGCAGGAAGGCGTAGCGCCAGCCGTAATGCACCGCCACCCACGGCACGGTGAGGGGCGCAAGCGTCGCTCCCACATTGGTGCCACAGTTCAGCAAGCCGGTAGCGAGCGCCCTTTCTTTCTTAGGGAACCATTCCGCTACGGTCTTGATGGCGGCCGGGAAGCTGCCGGATTCACCTAATCCCAGCGCAAAGCGCGCCACGCCGAAGCCGAACGCCGATCGAACGAGCGCGTGCCCCATGGCGGAAAGGCTCCAGATCGAAATGGCCAGCGCGTATCCCAGTTTCGTGCCGATGCGGTCGATGATCGGCCCCATCGCCAGCAATCCAAGGGCATAAGCCGCTTGAAATGCGGTGACGATGTAGCCGTATTGGACCTCATTGAACCCGATGTTGGATTGAAGCAGAGGCGCGAGCAGCCCCAGTACCTGGCGGTCGACGTAATTAATGGTGGTGGCAAAAAAAAGCAGGGCGCAGATTCGCCATCTAAAATTACCCATTCTTCACCCAAGCATGTTGTGGGTCCTCAGCCCAGGCGCCATATCTCCGCTCTTCACCTGCGAGCACCCAGGTGTATTGCAGTTCGTAGCCCGGCGCCCCCACAACGGGGTGATAGCCCTTTGGCAGCAGGACCGTGTCGCCATCCTCGACCACGAAAACATTGGAGAACCCCGCAGGGTCGCCGGGAGAGGTATAGGTCCAAATAAACCCGAATCCCTGCGCGGGCTTGACGCGAAAATAGTAGACCTCTTCCATCACGGCTTCTTGCGGCGGGTTAGAGTGGTCATGCTTGTGGGGCGGAAAACTTGACCAATTCCCCGGCGGGTTCAGGGTCTCGCCGGCCAACAGGCGTTCCGCCGGCACATTTTCGCCCAGTGCCGAATAGACTGTCCGCCGCCAATTGTCGCGGCCCACTTGGGCGCTGATCACCGTCGACCCCTCCAGCAGCGCTGCCGGTACATGGCTGTTGGATGGAGCGGAGAAGACCCCCAATTCCGCCGGTGTGTCCGCCCGAATTTCCAATTCCGAGTTGGGGGGGATGTAACTCATGACCGGCGGGCCGGAGAACACATCCGCTCGTTTTCCGATCCTGCTATAGATCTCCTTGCTGCGCCCTATGGTATCGATGACCAGGGTTATGGAACCGGAAAAGATATCGAGTACGTACTCGCGTGTTCCCGTTGAGAGGTTGTGGCGTTCACCCTTCCCCAGTTGCAGCGTGGCGAAGTCAAGAAACCGCAGGGTACCGGGCTCGATAACCTGCCGGAACTTTCCGTTCTTGTGGGCTTTGATCAAGCGATCCATAAACACCTCGGAAGAGCTGTCGTTAGTGGCTAGTGGTTGGAGGTCGGGGCCATAGGAAAGCGGTCATTGTCCTGACGCGTAGGCGATGTAGGCCTCGGCCACATGAGCCTCGGTCGGGTCCCCGTGGTGGATTAATACTCGGTAGCGGAGGGTGAGCGATTCGCCGGTCGAGATCGTTACGCTTCCGTCGCGCTTGGGGTCCTGGTAGAAGTCATGCTCGCCGAAGGGGTTGACCGCAAATAACCCGTAATCGCGCGCGTGCCAATAGGTGGGGTGCTTGATGTTGGCGGGATTATCAAAAATGGCGATGCCGAGGGATTCGCCGTCTACATTGGCGGAATAATCCACCCAGTTGGCACGCTTGCCCCAGATATCCTTTTCTCCTACCTTCCCCTCCGAATTCAGCATTTTGACGTTCGGTGCGGAGAGGCCGCTCGCGAGCCGAATGGCAAACGTGCCCTCTTTGGTGTCCCCCATCTTGAGGGGCACGCCTTTGTTGGCGGTCAAGGTGAAGGTGCAGTCAATGACGCGGGTGGAGGCATCGCCCCTGAAAGTGTATTCCTGGCTTTCACTCCCGATGGTCTTGCCGTCGGGCCCCACCAGTTCGAACTCTGCCTTCAAAGTTCCGCTTTGACCGCGACTGTTGACTTCATCGAGCTTGAGGAATACGGTGCGCCCGGTGGGCAATTCTCCGCTTGTAGGGTAATACACGCCGTTGGCCGTCTGGGCTGCCTTTGTGGGTGGGGCCTCACCCCAGAAATCGATTCCATCGATATTCCCGTGGGCAAAGAACAAGGCACGATGATGTGGATGATCATGGCTTTCGCCGGGAATGTCTGTCCGCATGGGGAATCCACGAGTAACTACCGTGCCTTGCGCCGAGCGTAGAGGCGATATATACGGTTTGGGTGAATTGGGGCCGAAGTAGTAAGTGGTGAAGATCTTCCCGCCGATCAATACCTCGACGGAATCGTTTTGCTTCTGGAGTTTTACTGCCGCATCGGCGCCCGCCAGGATGGCACAGGGAAAAAATATGGCGATTCCAAGCAAACAAATCGTCTTCCGAAAATAAGTCATAGGCTGAGGCCTCATCCAAAATGAAGAATAACCGTCGCGCTTACTGAAGGTCGCTGCCGCAATCGCATTTACCTCACGGGCAGACTCAAGAAGCAGCTAACTACAGGTGAGTCGCAGACGCGTCAGTGGTGAATCGCACACCACAACCTTGGGATTATCGATACCCTCGCGAGGGCTGTCAAGACAAGCTGACAATCGATAACCGGATAATTTGAGGCCGCGCGGACGTTTTGACTGAGCCTTAGCTGGGAGGGCGGCATGCGCCACGCGTCCCCGACGCTTCTGTGGCCACCTCAAGCCCAACGTCGTTTCACGCTCCAGAGGTTGCCCAAAGGTTATTAACGTTTTTCAATTCTGACCCCTCGGTATAGTAGAATATAGGGGGCAACGTCCGTGCCCTGGCATTCTGTTTCATCTCCTCGCTCCGAGAAATCGGCACATTTGTGACCGGAGCTTGGGGAACATTTGTGTTTGGGCTTAGAACAGAATATGTCCGAATCTCTTCCCGTTATACCGTCGTCTACGACGGTGACCCTCAGCGAGAAGGCCGGATTCAGGCTGAAGCAAATCCGCGAGCGGCTGGGTCTGACCCTGCGGCAAGTGGAGGAAGCCAGCCTGGAAATCGCCGACACCGAGCGAAGTTCTGAGTATGTAGTCTCCACCGCGCGCCTTAATCAGATCGAAAACGACGGCTCCCTCCCAAGCATATACAAGTTTTACAGCTTAGCGGTCATTTACCGGCTGAGCATTGAAGAAATGATGGGAGTGTATGGAATCAATTTGGGTAAGATGGAGCAACATCGCCACGCCACGCTTCAGGCTTCCACTCATCTGTTCACCGTGGAGCTTGGCGACCCTGCCCGACCTATCCGGTTCCCCGTCCGGTTTGATCCTGGCTTTCGGCCGGAAAAGACCGCTTTTCTTTCCCGTTTGATTGAATCTTGGGGCGAGATTCCAGCCGGATTGCTTAGCCAACTCGATCTGAAGAAATATCGTTACGGCTTTATTGGCTTGGAAGATCAAATGATGGTACCGCTCTTGCGACCGGGGTCCATCGTGCAGATTGATGACTCGCGGCGCAAGATCATGAATTCCGGATGGCTGACCGAACACGACCGCCCCATTTATTTCCTGGAACTGCGTTACAGCTATGAATGTTGCTGGTGCTACCAGCGCGGCAAGGAAGTGACCCTGCTTCCCCATCCGCTCTCTTCGGCCGGACCGCAGACGATCCGCATTCCCGATGATGGCGAAGTGCTAGGGCAGGTCGTCGGCGTCGCGATGCGAATCGTGCAATAGGGGCCAGAGATCGGTTTCCCGCAGGATTCTCAGCATAATGTCAATGTTCTTGTCAAAAAGCTCCCGCGCCAGGGGATGACAATCCTCCGGTGGGAGGATCTGATAAGATTTCAATCGCTTCCAAACACCCACCAATCGCGTTTTGTCTTCCTTCAAGGACTCGAAGAAACTCAACAGATCTTCGGTTTGTTCTTTGAGTGGCAGGGCGACGAGCTCTTCAAATATCCTCACGTGGCACCGGCGAAGGCCCGCATCAACGGCTTCCGGCGTGTATCGTGACTCCAATCCATAGTGGTGGTAGCGGCCGGTGTTGTAGTCGCGCAACGAGGCGAGATAAACCAGTTGGCAAAAAGACCCCTTCAACCCCGGGAGAGTACGCTCCTCGAAGTCGCGCACCAGGCGTGTGATTTCTTCCTGGTTCGCGGCATCGTCCGGACTATCGATTTGATCCTCAGACATGAATAGTAGCCTCAGATAGAAGGCCTGCCGCAGACTGGTCCCTGGGGAATTATACATGTGGAATCAGGTTTCTTTCGAATGGAACCGCCCTTAGCGGCGAGGAACGAGGATGAGAGCGCGTGGCTTGTCCACTGATCACTCGTCGATTCCGAGCAGGATGGCGGCAGAAAGCACAGTCGTCCAGAGACCTCTCTTGTCCCCGATTGCCGATTGCGTGACATTGAGCGTGCGGACAATCTTGTTGGAGATCAGATAGATTTCCTTTTTTTCATTCCAGCTTCGGTCAGGATCGAATTCTACTCCCAACGTGGTGGCCAGCATTTCGGCGGCCAATTCTTCCGCGTATTCACCTGCCACCTCTTCCGTCTCTCCAAACGAATGGTGCTCGGAGAGGTAGCCAAAGGTATTCCGGTCACTGGGGATGGCGACGCCACACGAAGCAGCAATCAAACGATGTGGTTCGCGGGTGGAGTTTTCGCTGATTACTACAAACGTCACTTGCCCGGGCCTCAATTCCTTCATGCCTTCCGCGCGAGGAATCAATTTACAGCGGGGAGGGAAAATGCTGGAAACTCGTACTAAGTTACAGGCCGCAATGCCGGCGGACCGCAATGCCAGCTCAAAGCTCGCCAGCTTTTCGCGATGCTTTCCCACACCTTTCGTAAGGAACATCCGCTTCGGTACGAACATTCCGATTCCTGCCTTCTCCTGGACATGATGGATTCAGTGCGTGCCTTCCAAAACGATGAAATCGGGGCCCAGGAAGGGAATTCCGCTCTTTGGCGGAAGAGTTTCACCGTAGCAAGAAATTTCGAAGAGTGTCAATGGATTTCTAGATGTTACAAGATGTTACAGGCCGATTAAATCTGGTGTAGCGGGACGCTTCTATGGCAATTTCCGTCGCCCGGCCCGGCACTTTAGTGACAATATGGGGAACCCGTCGCACGTCATTGTCGATAGGGTGGGTTGACGGCACCACCTTTGGCGCGACGAAGTTCCGTTTTGGTGTAAAGTGGATCTGTTTCCAATTTTGAACTTGGCCGCACGCCACAACACACCAGAGAAGGTATTAACTTGAAGCTAACAGACTTGCGCGGAATTCTTCAATACATCCCTCAATTCCGGGAGAAGACGTTTGTAATCGCCGTGGATGGAATCATCGTCACCGATGAGAACTTCGTCAACATCCTCCTGGACGTTGCCGTGCTTCGGTCATTGAACATCCGTGTGGTGCTCGTGCACGGTGCGGCAGCTCAGATTAAGGCTCTCGCCGAAAAGCAGGGCGTCCAAGCATCCAACCTCGATGGCACCGGGGTGACCGATGAGCCGACTTTGCAGGTGGCCATGGACGCTGCGAACCGCCTCACCCACGAGATCCTTGAAGGCCTTTCTGCCAACGATCTCCGTGCCGCCTGTACGAATGCGATCGTTGCGCATCCGCTGGGAATCATTCAGGGCGTTGACCACCTGTTCACCGGGAAAGTCCAGCGCGTGGACACCGAACTTCTTCAGACGCTGCTCGACCGTGGCATTATTCCCGTCCTTCCGCCTCTGGGCTTTGATGGTGATGGCAAAACGTATCGGGCCAACTCCGACAGCATTGCCCTCGCAGTGGCGGAGGCCTTGAAGGCGAGCAAGCTGATTTTCTTTACCGCCCAGGATGGGTTGTGGCACAACAATCAACTCATTCACAAGATGCTGGTAGGAGACTTGCAGAAGCTTGTCCATTCCGCACCGGGCGGGTTTGCGGGAGAGATGCTTTCAAGGGCTTCCCATGCCGCGGCCGCTTGTGCTGCAGGCGTGGAACGGGTTCACATCGTCAGTGGCCGTGATGATGAAGGGCTGCTTGCCGAAGTGTTTTCCAACGAAGGCATCGGCACGCTGATTTATGCCAACGAATACGAACAGATCCGTCCGGCCAAGAAGAAGGATATTCGTGCCATCCAGCGGCTGACGAAGAAGGCGGTGGAAGCCGAAGAACTCATCCGGCGGACCCGCACCGAGATTGAGAAGAATCTGGCCGATTACTACATCCTGGAAATTGACAAGAATCCGGTCGCGTGCGTGGCTCTGCATATTTATCCCGAGCAAAACCAGGGCGAACTCGCCAGCCTTTTTGTTCACCCGGCACACGAGAACCAAGGCCTGGGGCGAAAGATGATCCAATTTATTGAGAATAAAGCGCGCGAGGTGGGCATGACGGAACTGATTACACTCTCGACGCAGGCGTTTGCATACTTCCAGTCGAAGGCCGGCTTTGTGGAAGGTACCCCTGATATCCTTCCGCCTGTCCGCCGAATAAAATACGACCAAAGCGGACGAAAATCGAAAATTCTGGTGAAAAGGCTGAGGGTTTCCGGATAGTTAAGGCGGTGGTGGGATCCGCTTCCGGCGGCATGAACCCGGGAATGTTACTCCTCCTGTATGAAACCCGTTTCTATAGTTATATGACTTCGCGCGATCACTGGTTCACATGCACGACCGTGGCGGGTGGGAAACCGTTAAACGATGTGCTGCTGGCGGCAGAATAGGCGCCGATGTTTTCGGAATAGAGCAGATCGCCCATATCCAAATCCGGGAGCTGCGCGGCCAGGGTGATGGTATCCAGGGCGTCGCACGTGGGGCCAAAGACGGAGCAGATCTGGGTAGGGCCTTTCTTGAAACTTCTCATGCGGTAATGGCAGTGGTCAAAGATCTGGCCACTATAAGTGTGATAGACGCCGTCATTGATGTAGTAACAAAGTTTGCCCTCGCGGACGGCCTTGCCGATGATCTGGGAGATGGCAGTGGCGGAAGTGGCCACCAGGAAACGCCCGGGCTCCGCGAGTATTTCGATCGGTTCGGGGAACAGGCGGTCGAGCTCGGAGGTGATGGTTTTTGCCAGTCTCCTGAAGGGTGGGATGGCTTCGTCGTAGTGGGCGGGAAAACCTCCGCCAATGTCGAGGAGCTTGAGATCGAAGCCACGCGACTTGGCCTCGGCAAAAATGTTCGCGGCCAGGTGCAGCGCCTGGCTGTAGTTCCCCGGGTTCGTGCACTGGCTGCCGACGTGAAAGCTCAGTCCCTCGACCACGAGATTGTTATTTTGCGCGAAGACCATTAGGTCCACGGCCTCGCCCGGCGAGGCACCGAACTTGCTTGACAGCTCCACCATCGATCCAGTGTTGGGAACTCTCAACCGCAGCGCCAGGCCCGCGTGCGGCGCATGGCGGGCGATCTTGATCACTTCCTCTTGGTTATCGTAGGTTACGAGTGGCTTATAGGGATCCAACTGCTCAAGAGTTTCCACCGCTTTTATTGGGTTGGCGTAAATGATCCGGTCCCAGATGAAATCCTGCCGCTCTTTCGAAGGAAGCTCCTTGATCATTTCGTGGACGGTCAAGAACTCGGCCATGCTGGCGACGTCGAAGCTGGCTCCGGATTCATAAAACGTTTGCACGATTGCCGGGTCGCTGTTCGCCTTGACCGCATAGTAAACCTGGACGCGCGGCAAGTATTTGCGAAACTGCTGGTAATTTTGCCGCAGCACCTTATGGTCTACGACGACCAGCGGCGTGCCATGCTTTTTTGCCAATTGAAGCAGTTTCTTTTGATCCATAGATTATAGGTTTGACTGAATCGGGAACTTGACACGCACGGGATGCTTCATGGCGAGTTCAGCCAATTCCCTACGCGCCGCGGTGAATTTCAAATGCCATCGCCTTCCGTAATCAAGAAATTCTTGAACTGCCACACGTCGGACGTATCGAGCTGGGGCTTGTTGTATCCGCCAAAGAAGTTGGCGTAGTGCTTGAGCGGCGTCCAATCTGAGGCCACGGATACCCACTTGCCCAGGTAGGGTTTGCTGACATCCAGCACGAAGTCATGGGGCAGGTCATCAGGCACGCACAGTCCCCGCCGCGGATTTTCGACCATCCATATGCAGGCGGCAACAACGGAGACCGCCACTTGCATCGTGGTCGCGTTCTGGTGTGGCACCAACCGGCGCGATTCGTCGATATCGAGGTCGGACCCGCACCACCACGATTGGTAGGGGTGACCCATCACCAGCGCGCCCAGAATATCGGCTCCGCTGGTGATTTCATCGGTCATGATGCGGATATTCGGTTGCAGCCTGTAGTCGTAGCCGCGCAATTCGTGGAGCGAGGCGATGGCCGAGTCGCACGGGCAATAAGCGTAGTGGACCGTGGGGCGGTAAACCGCCTTGCCATGTTCCCAAACAGTGAGTTTCTCCGTAATGGTGAAAGCCTCGCCGTGGCGGACGATCATGCCGATGATATTGTGGTCAGGTGGAACCCAACTGGCAACGTAGGTGTTGATGCCCATGCGCGCGAGGCAGATCTGGCTCTTCGGGCCGTCCGCATGCTCGAAGGCGAAGGCGGGCAGTTCCTTTTCATGGGTGCCCCAACCCATTTCGGCTGTGGTCGTTCCTTCTTCCCTGAACCCTTCCACGCTCCAGGTGTTGACGAACTCGTTCACCTGTTTGGGCTGGTCGGTGATCTGCGTGTCGCGCTCGCTGCAATGAATGACCTTGACCCCAAGTTGGCGGGCCAGATGGTTAAAGCTACCCGCCTTGGCGTGCTGTGCGATCTCTTCCGCCAGCGCTCCGCTGAATTTCTTTTCCGCCAGCGCGCGCTGAGCGATATCGAGGAGCGCCTGCTTGGTGAAGTGGCTGATCAGGCCGGGGTTCGCTCCGTGTTCGATCACCGCTGTCGGCCCCGGCTCGCTCCACTTAGAGATCATCCTGCGCAGATTCATGTGACGCCAGTAGAGCGTGCGCTCAGTCGGATGTTTGTTGCCGGCGCCCGCGTAGGGATCCCACAGTTCCACTGAAGTGTTGATGTACATGATGCCCCGGTCGTGGCACCACTCCACGATTTCGCAACAGTCAATATTCCACGCCAGATCGATGAGCAAATCTCCTGAGGAAAGGTGCCGCCCCAACAAGCTCCCCATGTTCTCGGGCGCCACGCGATCCTTGATGAAAGTCACGCCCTGGGCGATCCAGGGCTTCAGGGCTTCGTCGACCTGCTCGAAGTCAATCACGGTGATGCGCTTGGGATCGATTTTGATGTGATCAATCAGGATGGGTAGCGTACACCGGGCCACGGCCCCAAAGCCTACGAACACGACTCGATTCGAAAATGTGACCATCGTTATTTCTCCCCTTCGTGGTGGCCGGAGCTATACATGCCACCACCCGGAAGCCATGCGACGGCCCAGGCAATCCGAACCGCTCCGCTTCGCGAGATGAGTAATTGCGACAAATGCACGACTAAAATAACAGGGTCAGGAATTTTCGGCAAGCCTCGATGGGCTTCACTGTTCGCGATCTGGTCTCCCGGCAACGGCGCTACGCATTCCGGATCGGTCCGCCAAGATCCATCGCGGAAAATCTCCCATCGCACCCCAATCCGGCCCACTAAAAACAGGGCTTCCATAGGGCTTGACTAATTCTAGAGCGAAGGATATGGTGACCGTTCGGTTCAGCATGATTTGCATAACTATTCCTGATAGTGAGGAAAATATATTTTTATGGAGGGGCGTATGAACCCGAAGGCAGTGCTAGAGTTCGCAGCCGCCAATAACGTCAAAATCGTCGATCTTCGTTTTACAGACCTGCCGGGCCTGTGGCACCACGTTTCGTATCCAATCCATGAATTGGAGGAGGCCTCCTTCGAGGAGGGTTTTGGAATGGACGGCTCCAGCATACGCGGCTGGGCTGCTATCCACGAAAGCGACATGCTCCTGGTGCCTGACCCGAGCTGGTACATGCTTGATCCTTTTACCGATACCCCGACGTTGGTGATGATCGGCGACATCATTGACCCCGTCACGAAGCAGCATTACGCCCGTGATCCTCGCAACATCGCCAAGAAGGCTGAGACCTATCTTGCTTATACCGGCATTGCCGATAAAGCTTACTTCGGGGCAGAAGCGGAATTCTTTATCTTCGATAACATCCGCTTCGATCAAGCCCAGCAACATGGTTATTACTTCATTGACGCCGAGGAAGGACGCTGGAATTCCGGCCGCGAGAAGGATAACCTCGGCTACCGGCCGCGTTACAAGGAAGGTTACTTCCCGGTTCCCCCCACCGACCATTACCAGGATTTACGCAGCGAAATGGTCCTGACGATGGAAAAGGCGGGGCTCGACATCGAGTGTCATCACCATGAGGTCGCAACCGGCGGGCAGGCCGAAATCGATCAGCGCTTCAACTCTATGCTGAAATCTGCGGATGGAATGATGATTTACAAATACATCATTCGCAACGTGGCCTACCAGTATGGCAAGACCGTGACCTTCATGCCCAAGCCAATTTACCAGGACAACGGCTCCGGAATGCACAGTCACCAGAGCTTGTGGAAAGAAGAAAAGCCGCTCTTCTCGGGCGATCGCTACGCGGGCCTGAGTCAGTTGGCCCTCCACTATATCGGCGGTCTGCTGAAGCACTCTCCCGCGCTCGCGGCATTGATTGCTCCCACCACCAATTCCTACAAGCGCCTGGTGCCGGGCTTCGAGGCGCCGGTCAACCTTGCCTACTCCCGGCGGAATCGCAGTGCGGCATGCCGCATCCCCATGTACTCGGCCAGTCCCAAGGCGAAGCGTGTGGAATACAGGCCCCCGGATCCCTCCTGTAATCCCTACCTGGCCTTTGCCGCAATGTTGATGGCAGGTTTGGACGGCATAGAAAACAAGATTGACCCCGGAGAACCGCTGGACAAGGACATCTATGATCTTGGCCCAGAGGAGTTGAAAGCTGTTCCCTCGATGCCCGGCTCGCTCGAAGAGTCGCTCCACGCCTTGGAGAAGGACCACGACTTTCTGCTCAAGGGCGACGTTTTCAGCGAGGAACTCGTCGAAACGTGGATCGAGTACAAGATGAAGAACGAAGTCCAGGCTGTGAACACGCGACCGCATCCGTACGAGTTCGCGCTGTATTACGACATCTAAAAAGCAGCCGTTCGTGAAGAGTGCTTAGCGCGAGGCGGACGCGGTCCTGCGGGCTGCGCCCGCCTCCTTCGATTCGCGATTCGGTGCACCGCTTGCCAAACCACTTGACCTCCAACAACTGACAACGGACTGCGCACTTCCCTAATACAAGCTATAATCTCCCGAATGCGTCCGGAATTCGCAGCGGTCCAATTTGAAGACAATGTCAAAGCAGCCAGCAACCTGGAGCGCCTTGAGGAGCAGTTGGCGCCCACCCTGCTAGCGCCTTTGGCCTCACTGCTATCCCAATCGCCAGACCCCGATGGCGCGCTCAACCTCCTGGAGCGGTACGCAAGCGGCGCCCCCCCTCAGGTTTTGGGTGAGCTCGCGCGTTACCCTGCCGCGCTCTCTTATCTGGTCGCCATTTTCGGATACAGCGGATACCTGGCCGAGACTCTGCTGTCGGAACCGCAGTTGGTGGTGCAGTTCGCGCGCGACCGGAACTTCACCAAGCTGAAATCCAAGGAAGACCTCATGCAGGACTTTGCGCGGTTTTCCACCACCAATCCGGACCCCTGGTTGGCGGCTTTGCTGGCGCGATTCAAGCGCAGGAACTACATCCGTATCGTTCTGAAGGATGTCCTACGGCTCTCGACGTTGGGTGAAACCACCCTGGAGCTTTCCACTCTTGCCGATGTAATTCTTTCTGACGCCTACATGTTTTGCGACGGCGAGTTGGAGAAGCGCTACGGCCGGCCGCAATATCGTGATGCGAAGGGCCGCATCGTGCGCGCCGGCTTCAGCATCGTTTCCCTCGGCAAGTTGGGCGGGAACGAACTAAACTACAACTCCGATATCGATCTGCTCTTTCTATATTCTCACGACGGCGAGACGGCGGGGGGAAGTGAGCGCGAGTCCAGCACCACCAACAAGGAATACTTCGTGCACGTGGCCCATGCCATTACGCGTACCATCACCCAGGCGACATCCCAAGGAGAGGTCTTCCGTGCGGATCTCCGGCTGCGCCCCGAGGGTGAACAGGGCGACCTGGCGATCTCGCTGAATTCCGCTCGTGAATATTACGAACATCGGGCGCGCGACTGGGAATTGCAAATGCTTATCAAGGCGCGCCATTCCGCCGGCGACCCTAAGCTGACGCGCGACTTCCTGCGCGGCGTGGAGGAGTACGTTTACCGTTCGCCCGGGGATTTTGTGGCGGTGGAAAGCATCCTCCTTTCGCGAGAGAGGATATCCAAGAAGCTGCGGGAAAGTCGCGGGCAGGCGATTGATGTAAAGCGGCATCGTGGCGGCATTCGGGACATCGAGTTCCTGGTGCAATGTTTGCAGCGGCTGCACGGCTTGCAGGACCACTGGGTGCGATCGGGAGGAACACTTTTCGCCCTGCGCAAGCTCAATGACAAGGGCTGGCTTTCGAATCGTGAGTACGCGCGGTTGACCTCTGCCTACGAATTCCTGCGCAAAGTGGAGCACCGCGTCCAAATGGAAGCAGGACAGCAAACGCACCGCCTTCCCGCCGACCCTGGCGCCCTCGATCGGCTGGGACGCCGGATCGGTGTGGAGGCTGGATCCGGCGAGCGCCCGGGGGATGTTTTGTTACGCAAGGTTCGAGAAGCCTTCGCGGTGGTGGATGAGATCTACCAGCACGTCATTCATCCCCATGACGCGGCCGTGCAGGGCACAGCCTTTGAGCTCAAACCTGCTCCATCGCTTCCGCCGGATGCCGGGCGCCAATCATTTGATTCCTTGCTGAGCTTCCTGGACGTTCAGGCGCCGGAGGTTGCTCGTATCGTGCGGGAAGCGCAACTGCCGGAGCGTGCCCGCCGGAACACCGTTCGCCTGCTGACGGCAATGGCCAGCTCGCCGGAGCGGTTCGCGACGGCCCGCGCCAAACCGGCCATCCTGCGGCGCGCCATCGAGGTGACGGCGGCGAGCGCCTATCTGACGGATCTGTTGGTGCACCATCCTGAAGACATGGAAATCCTCGATTCCCTCGAGCTGCCATCACCGGATGGCAGCGGGGAAGGGCAACTGGACATCGGCCTGGAAACTCCCTCGGTCGTTGAGGCCTATCCATGGGCGTCGGAGGCCGGACTCGACCTGCGCGAGAAAATGGCGGCCTTGCGGCGTCAATACCGCGCCCGGCTGCTGGAGTTGGGAGCCGCGGACTTGGCCCGTGGTGGCTCCGCATTCCAAATGCTGAAACGTTGGACGGCGAGCGCTGAGCGCTGTATCGCCACCGCCTTGGTGATGGCACGCAGCTCCCGCATGCCTGAAAGGGTGGGATGCGACAGCCACGTCCCCTTCGTCATTTTGGGCTTAGGGCGCCTGGGACTGAGCGAGTTTGATCTGGCTTCGGACGCTGACTTGATTTTTGTGGCGGGCTCAGAGGCGACGAGGGAGGACTTGGCGTGCTGGACGCACTGCGCGGAGAAGACCATCGAGGTGTTATCCAGCTACACGCGCGATGGCACGATTTTCCCAGTGGACACGCGCTTGCGGCCGCGAGGGCAGGAGGGGGAATTGGTGGTAACCCTCGATGGTCTTCTGACCTACATCACTGAAGACGCGAAGGCATGGGAACTGCTCACCTACGTGAAGATCCATCCCCTGGCCGGAAATCCGCAACTCGGCCAGATGGCCGTGGACCGTGTCCAGGCGGCCATCTACGACCGGGCTTCGACCTACAAGGATTTTGAAGGTGAAATCCACCAAATGCGGCGGCGGTTGGAGCGGGAAGTTACGGTGCCCAACAGCAACACCAAGACCGCGCCAGGGGGCTATTATGATGTGGATTTTGCCGTTTCCTACGCGGGGTTGCAGGGCCGTATCCCGGCGGTGGCTGGCGCCAACATGGCGGAACAGATCGCAGGGCTGCGGGCCGCGAGTGCCATTTCCGCCGAGGATGCATTGGCTTTGACCGAGGGCGCTGGATTCCTCCGATCAGTTGACCACATCATCCGCCTGGTGACGGGTAAGGCTCCGAATGGCTTGCCCGACAACGCGGCCGATGCAGAGACCACTGAAAGCGTGGCTCTTCGTTGGAACATCATTTCCGAAGGGCAGACTCTAGCGCCCAAGCTGCATGACACACAGCAGCAGCTTCGGTATGTCTACCGACGTTTAGTGAACTCAGAGTAAGTAAGGGGTAACCTATTGACCGTCGCCGTATGACGATTGAATAGAATCGTCATTCGACGAGTCGTTCGTTTGCAATCTACCAGTCGCGGCGACGACCACCGCCCCCGCCGCCCCCGCCACCGGAATGCCCTCGGCCGCGGCCTCCGCCCCCGCCTCCCGGACGATGTCCGCCTCCCCCGCCAAAGTCGTTGCGGGGTGGACGCGCTTCGTTGACGGTTAATCGGCGGCCCTGCAGCGATTGTCCGTTAAGGCCCGCAATGGCGCGTTCCATGTCCTCGCCCTCAGCCAATTCGATGAACCCGAACCCCCGCGATTGTCCTGTCGTCTTATCGCGGATGACCACGGCCGAAGCTGCCTGAAAGCCGGCACCGCTTACAAACTGACCCAGTTCACTGTCTGTCACTTCGTGGGGAAGATTGCCCACGAACAACTTTTGCGGCATGAGATGCTCCCAATGGCGCGGCGGCATCGATTCGCCACCTTCGCCTTCTGAATTTGCATGACCCTACAGACCCGTCTCCGCCATTGCAATTTGTGATGCAGGGATGACGCGTGAAGGCCATGCCCCACTTCTTGCCGCGGGCCGCGAAAGCAAATGCCGTTTTAGCCGGGTGGCTGCCGCGAGACAGCGGTATTTCCAAACTGCGACGCCGATTCTAGCACGCATTTTGCCTGACAGCATGAAAAAAGCGGTGGAGGGAGGCCCCTATAGGCAGTACT
>CAZCVY010000055.1:0-37337 GCA_964501985.1 uncultured Acidobacteriota bacterium
AAAGACAAACTCCCGGAAATCTCAAAAGAAAAGCAGAAGCTGCTTTCACGGATTAGGCGCCTGGGCGGGCAAATTAATGCCATTGAACGCGCCGTTATAGATGGGGATGAGTGCGCAGATATCCTGATGCTTCTAGCGGCGATTCGGGGCGGCGTCAACAGCTTGATGGCGGAGATCATGGAAGATCACATCCGCCTGCACCTTACGCATCCGGAACGCCGCACCGAATCCACGGAAGAATTGACCGAGGATCTGATTGAGCTTGTGCGCGCGTATCTGAAATGAGACACAAGAGGGAGGGAGTGGGGCGCCGGTTAAACTCGAGGGCGTGGGGCCGTCCCCGCGCCCATTCGGAGTTCTTCGCCCCCCATCCCTGGAGGGCGTCAAAACACACTGTTGGGCATCAAGCGGGAGGTTGTAAAGTCATTCCCGATCTGCTGAAAGACTTGGCTCAACTGAGTGATCGGCGCCGCATTGGGACATACCGTGCCGCCGCTTTGCGCCGCGTTAGGCACGGAGAAGAAATACTCGGTCAAGGGAAGGGAGGCCATTCCCTGCATTGTCTGGCACGGGGTGAGACCTTCCCCAGCAGAGCACCCCGATGTCTCCGACCCGTAGGAGATGGAGTAAACCAGGGTTCCGGCAGCCTTGGCATAATTTGCCGCCTCAACCGCCTGCGTGCACTCATTCGTCGATGCGTAAAGACTACCACTCATATCCGCTAGCGAAACAGTCTGCGCGACGCTCCCACTCATATGCGTTGACGGGGCATTTGCGTCGCCATCGCTGAGGATGATGATCACATTCTGCGCGCCCCTCCGGGAGTTCGCAGCGAGGTATTGTTGCGCCGCGACAAGTACGCCCGCGTAAAACGTATTCTCGCCGCCCGGAGCTTGTACCCCGCAATTATCAGTCCCGGCCCCAGCGGCATTTGCCATGGCTGAGTTGCCGGTGCCGAAGTTCAGCCCCGACGTGTCGGAAAGACGGTAGTTGCTCGATAACGGAACGAGCAGGTACTCGGGATCATTGTTGTACGGTGTAATGGGGGGCGCCTTCGATGGGCAAGAGGTATCCTGAGGTGCGTAGGTTACATTCGCCGTCGTATTGTTCAAACTTGTGGCGGCGGGGCAATTTCCGGTAGTGACTCCCGTCGCAGTATCATCACAAATCCCTGGGAACACCATCAGGCCGACCTCGTCGATCGGAGTATAGCCGGCACCGCAGGTTGACAGGGTCGTGGAACAGGGATCGAGTTCATTGAGCAATTGTTGGATGCCATATTGTGCGCACTGCTCGGGTGTAACTGCGCCGGTTAGGCCGGTTACGCAGCCCGTGTCGTTACCCTGGGTCATCGACTCCGTGGTGTCGAGGATCATCATGATGTTGTACGGGGTAAATTGGCCGCCTCGGGCACTGGCAGTCGCAGTGGCCTTTATGGTGAGGTACGGAACGCCGAACACCTTGGCGAAGAACGTGTTCGCGTGCGCTGTCTCCTGCACCTGGATGAGGTTGGCGCTAGGTTGGCTGCCATAAACAGAACACTGGGGAAGCCCTAAAGAGGAATAGGTGGTCGGCGGCACGCAAGCAAAATTGACGTTCACAGACTGCATGACCAAGTTGGGATGGATATTGTACAATGCCCCCACCGTGGCGTCGCCGCTATAAGTATCGGCAACGGTTGTTGCGTTGCCGTTAGGGATGGCCTGCCCACCCGCTATGGCCGCCGCCCGGGTTGCACTGAGCAGTTCCTGGTAGGAAAAATAAAGGTTGCCCATGTCAATCACCAGCGCGGCCGCACATAGAAGCCCAACCAAGAGAACTGGTACCAGCACGAGCGTTTGGCCGCGCTCGCCATCGCTCCATCGTCGGACAAGGGACCCTTTGTTAATGTTCATTACACAACCTCCGAAGCTTGCGCACTGAGTTTGCAATTCGGCGCAACATTGAGTCCGAAGAAATTGAGCCCACAGCCATAATTCACGATGATGGTGGCCGCCTGATTCTGCGATAGTTTGCCTTCCGCGGCAGAGCAGGTCGGGGGCCCGTGGTCGAAAACACCACGGTCTCCGTCCCATAGCTGGTAAAGGCGGTCGCGGTTGAATCAACCTCAGGCGTGAACGTGAGATCTTGGCCGTTGATGGTCTTATTGAGGGGTGACGCCGCCGGGTAAACTGCGTCGTTCACCACTGTACAAGGGTCGGTTCCCTGGTCGCGGCTAACCGACACTATCTGTGCGCCGCTGTTCGCTGCATTCGTCAGGGTAAGTTGGTTGAATCCCCCCCTCATAGCGAACCGTCTTCCACGAGCAGATTGCGGAGACGAATTAAACAGTGAACTGGGTTGAGAACCGAGGAATCCGTCTTTACATTCCCAAGCTATTGGTTGTATTCTGGGCCCAAAGCTGCACCCGCGAGAGCCAAGTTACTACCATTCAAAATACGTGTCTACAGTACGGGGGTACTATCACTCCAAATATGATTTCTTTGTCACATATAGGAAATTGTGGTATGGCTTGATTCTCATACTACAAATCGTAGGCATTCGGGGGCGCCTCTGCCTCTTCCCCCACCTCCACCTGAGCCGGTGGCCCTCAAAGGCGAAGGAACCCGAAAGACTGTCAACCATGGCGGAAAGATTGTCTTCCGCGGGCATCACATTTACGAGTTAATACGGCTAGGGGAAGAGAAGGGGGTCATTCATGATAGGTACAGTTCAAGGGGAAACGGAGATTCCTCAGCACTAGCGGGACCAGGGTCCCCCGGTGTGCCGAAGGTCAAAGTTGCATGGGGCGGGCGATCGCCGGGCGCGGCTAACGCTCGGCTGACGTCGTCAGTCATCCATTTGCGGGAACAACGCCGACCCGGCGTCGTCCACGAAGGTTGAGTTAGGGTTAGCCGGCTGGCCTCGAAACACGTACACTGGTGCATCGGAGGAAAATGGTGTCAGGGAGGAAAATGGTGCAGGAACCGTTTCACTGTCGAGGAAGAAGCGATAGTATTCGGCTATGGGCAGACAGAGGCGAGTGGATGTTGGCGGGAGGATTTACCCTGCGCTGAACCGCGCAAACTTCCGCTCCCGGCTGTTCCGAGAAACTGCGCGTTATGAGGATTTTCTCGGGATCGTGGAAGAGGGGGAAGGGGGACAGCCTGGAGGGAACCCTCTGGGTGAGACACAGTAATTAGCCTCCGCCTTTCCCGCCTTTTCCGCTGGACACCGTGGCCATGCCGGAAAGGGTTCCGCCCGTCTGCGGGTTTGGGAACAACACCGTGACGGCGGGGGTCTGCCCCCATCCCCCCTACGAGGCAAATTGGGGGCGGCGATGCGCCGCGCTATGGCGAGGTGGACTCGCCGCTACGTTGTGCCAGGCGCCATCACTACCCTTGCCGAACCGTGCTAGACTGGCGAACTAGATGCTGACCCCTTCCGTACCTGGAAAAATGTTGACCGAGCGCGGGAAGGTCCCACAAGATGGCGAGCGGGACACCGCCCCGGGATTTGTTTCTCGCCTCACGTCGCACATCCCTCCGGGCCAATTCGGCCGGTATCTGCTGGTGGGGATGTGGAATACGCTGTTCGGCTACTCGACATTTGCCGTGTTAACCGCGTTGCTCAAGCCCTATGTTCCGCAAAGCTATATCCTGGCGGCGGCGCTTTCCAGCCTGCTCAACATCTCGGTTGCTTTCCTTGGATACAAATGGTTTGTTTTTAAGACCAAGGGGAATTATCTGCGGGAGTGGGTTCGATGCTTGGCCGTCTATGGCAGCAGTATGATCGTCGGGATCGTGGCGCTACCGATTGTGGTTTGGGTCATACACCGAACTACGGCGTTTGATCGCCAGGCGCCCTACCTTGCCGGCGCCCTGGTGACGTTATTCGGCGTCGTCTACAACTTTCTGGGGAACAAGAAATTCTCGTTCCGGCCGGCTTCCGGCGTTACAGGCAGTTCGCGCGCGGCGTGAACCGGCGATAGGCATCCCGCGGAGCGCTGTGGGTCTTGTCGGGGTGCCATGGCTAAGGAATAACGATGAAGTCGATCACAATCGTAACTCCCTGCTTCAACGAAGAAGCGAACGTGCGCGAGCTCTATGAGCGGGTGCGGTCGGTCATGTGCGCGATCGGACGCTACAAGTACGAGCACATCTTCATCGACAATGCCTCGCGCGACCGCACCGTGCCCATTCTCAAGGAGATCGCGGCGGCCGACCACAACGTCAAGATCATTGTGAATGCTCGCAATTTCGGCCATATCCGTTCGCCCATGCACGCCCTATACCTGGCAACGGGAGATGCCATCATCGGCATCGTCGCCGACCTTCAGGATCCGCCGGAACTGATTCCAGATTTGCTCGCGGAGTGGGAGAAAGGCACCCCGATTGTGGTCGCGGTCAAGCAGTCGAGCGGCGAGAACCCGCTGATGTTCTCGATTCGCAAGCGGTTCTATCGTTTGGTCAACCGGCTGTCCAATACCGAAACTTATGAGAACTTCACCGGCTTCGGTCTCTATGATCGGAAGGTGATCGATATTATTAAGGCCATCGACGACCCGTACCCGTACTTCCGCGGGCTGATTGCCGAAATCGGCCTGCCGCATGCGGAGATCACCTACCATCAGACGAGCCGGAAACGCGGGTTGACAAAGAACAACTTTTACACTCTCTATGATCTCGGGATGCTGGCCATTACGAATTTTACCCGGGTACCGCTGCGCCTGGTCACCTTCGCCGGTTTCGCTTGCGCCTTCTGCTGCGTGCTCGTCTCACTCTTTTACTTGATCTACAAGCTCCTCTACTGGAACCGCTTCTCGGTCGGCATTGCTCCGCTCGTCATCGGAGTGTTCCTCTTCATTTCCATCCAGCTTGTCTCCATTGGGATTCTCGGGGAATACATCGGCTCGGTGCTGACCCAGGTACAGCATCGGCCTTTTGTGGTGGAGAGGGAGCGCGTGAACTGGGGATATGAGCCCGGCGAGCCGGCGCCATCGCCCGTCGCGACGAGCCTCTCGACCGAGGGGAACGGGCGCGGTGCATAATCAGCTCGGTAGATTGGCTCGACGATTGTTGTCGGTGGTCGCACGAATGTGATTACGCCTCGAAAGGAGGCTTCGTGCTTGTCACGCAAATGGGGAATTATGGCGTATTCCCGCCGGGAATGGCGTCGGTGACTTCGGTGTAGTAGTCCTCGGCCAACCTTCGCCCCTGGGGATTGAGCATGCGGAAGTGCCCGAGCCCCCTTTTCTGAAGCCAGAACTTCAGCGAGACCCCCAACACGAGCACTCCATACTTGGCACTGCGCGCGAAATTGAGCGAAGACGCCTCGGGAAAGTAGCGCGCGGGGCAGGAAATCTCCCCAACCCGATAGCCCAGGTGAATGGCCTGCGCCAGGATCTCGGCGTCGAAAATAAAGTCATCGGAATTCTCTTCCATGGGCAGCGTGCTCAGCACCTCGCGCGAAAAAGCGCGGTAGCCCGTGTGGTATTCCGAGATCTTATGGTCGAAGGCAAGGTTTTGCGCGAAGGTCAGAAACCGATTGGAAATGTACTTGTAGAGGGGCATCCCGCCGCGCAGGGCCCCCACGCCCAGGATCCTCGATCCCAGAACCAGGTCATACTCTCCGTATGCGATCATGCTCGCCATGGCGGTGACCAGCCGGGGTGAATACTGATAATCCGCGTGCAGCATCACCACGATGTCCGCGCCGCGGCGCAAGGCTTCGCGATAGCAAGTCTTCTGATTGCGGCCGTACCCCAGGTTGCGGTGGTGGACGAAAGTCGTCAAGTGCAGTTCCCGCGCCAACGTCACCGTCGTGTCGGAACTGTGGTCATCAACCAGCAAGACCTCGTCCACGACCTCCCGAGGCAGCTCCGCGCACGTCTGCCGTATGGTGCGGGCGGCATTGTACGCAGGCATTACGACGAAGACCTTCTTTCCGTTCAGCACAGCGAGTTCTCCCGAGGTCCCACCAATGACTCCCTCTATTGTTTACCACATTCCGGCGTCCCTTCACATCAAACCCTGGACTCATGATTTCCTGTACGGACGGAGGCCCGAAAAGTGCCGTGGGAGGTCCATCATGATGTTGATGTAGTTGGAGACGCCGCTTTTCTCGCCAGGTCGATTGCCGCCAGTGCAAAAGCCACCAGCACCAAGGCGATTAGGTACATCGCCTTCCACTGTAGTAAAAGGAGATAGAGAGGTGCAGTGTACAGTATCAGCATGGCCGCAGTGAGGACTTTGCGCTCTCGCCAATTCTCCGGCCAGTGCGAGGAGCCGATGACAAGGAGCACCGCCATCAGCATCAGAGTCAAGTCGTGCAGATAAAGGTGCGGGGCCGTAACCACGGACACCGCCAGTGCCGCCCCAAACATGGGGTCAGACGAATCCTCCCCGGGGCGGCGGTCCTCACGCCGCCAGCGCCAAGCCGCAAAAAGAACAAGGCAGAGCGAGACTGCCGACGCCATCATGCTCACAGAGACCGTCGGGAGCCGGCAGTTCAGAAGCGTGGCAAAGAAACCGCCAATAGTCGGCATACCCCAAACATTGAAGTTATCGCCGTAAAGGGGATTGGCGGGGTCACGGATGGACTGAATCAGCAGGTTTACGTAAGAACGTACGGCACCGGGCCCCACTGCGACGACCGACAGCAGTCCCAAAGAGCAAGCGGTTATGGCAAAGCCGGCCATCAGCTTCCACTTGCCCCGTAGTAGGCAGATCAGTGCAAATGGCAGCACGATGGCAAATTTGAAGAGCCCAAGGCCCAGGAAGATGCCTGCCCAATAATCTTGGCGGCGTTTGAGGCAGATAAACGTGAGAGAGAAAAGGAGTAGCAGGAGGACCGAGGTTTGCCCCCGCATCAAGGCAACCCATAGCGGGAAGAACAACGAGCAGAGCAAGAAGTAGTGAAACGGGTGCTTGGGGATTGGCGCATAGCGTCGAAAAACATCCTGAAACAATAGCCAGATCAATACGTTGACGGCACCCCAGAGGACGTACGCCCTGACGTAGGACAACCTCGCTAGTGGGGCAAACCAATAGGCCTCAAACGGGGGATGAAGATACATGAGAAGGTCCCCGCGGTTCAGGACTTGCCGCTCAATGCGAGCCTGCTCATCCAAGTCGTAAAGCCTGGATGCATTTCCTTGGCGGACGATCAGTCCGCCGGTGTAGAAGGTGATGAAATCGTAGCCGCGCAGGTCACTGAGTGCGGCTGTGAGAATGACGACCGTGAAGAGGAGGGCCGCTGTCAGGCCAAGGGCGATTCGAACAGCCGTACGCGTTGGAGGACTGGCCGGAGTCATCGTTTATTGGGCAAAATGATGCCGGAAACAGACGGAAATTCTAACTCCTAACGAGCTTTAGAGCCACTAGATTCCCGCCAGCGGAGACTGCCGAGAGTAGTCATCGGGAGGTCGAAATCAGATTCGCTGACCGTCACCAAAACATGACATTTAGGATTTGTAGTGGCTTGGGGATTCCGCCGGGCTCGCAGATTCAAGAGATAACGCAATTGTTTTCAATAGATACGCCTAATTTTCACGGTCGGCGAACTTTGGCAGTTTGAATGCCTTAAGTGGGTGCATCAAAGTGGCGGCTCGAAGCCACAAACGATATGGAGGGAATTAACTATGAAAAACTTTATGGTTCGGCTTTGGAAGGAAGAGGAAGGCCAAGATCTCGTGGAATACGGCCTTCTGCTCGTCTTAATCGCGTTGGGCGCCATTGCGTCGATGGGCGCTCTGTCGAAGGCCGTTTCGAACGTGTTCAGCAATGCCGCAACGAACCTGACCACAGCCAGCTAAGGATTGGCCACAAGTGCTAGGCCTTTTCCGGACCTGAATTTTGCATGGAGGGGATGAAGATGAAAAGCCTCATGAACCGGCTCTGGAAGGAAGAGGAAGGCCAGGACTTGGTGGAATATGGCCTTCTGCTTGTTTTAATCGCGCTCGGGGCTCTTGCCTCGATGGGTTCCCTAGCGGCGGCGATCTCGAACGTGTTCAGCAATGCGGCAACGAACCTGACCACTGCCAGCTAGGCCGCGATTTACCAAAGGGATAGTATCACCAGAAGAATTGAAGCGTTGACAAGGTGAGTGGCTTTTGAGGCGTTGTCGGGCGTGCTTGGAGCCCGAACGGAAAGTGGGCTTGACTGTTGGCGCAGGAAGCTCTCGATCCGGCTCTGAGTGCGTCCGATGATGTTCCTCTTTGTTGTAGTGGGTGCCGTCGAGGGCTAGTTCGGCGGCGCAGAAATGGATCGAGGCTTGTGGAAAGAAATTGTAATTTCCGCGAGCGCACTGTGCTTGGCAGTATATGCTGGTTGGCTTGATTGGCGGATTCGGAAGATTCCCAACTGGTTGACCGTACCTGGCCTATTCATTGGGCTAATCCTGAGCGCGGTACTGCGGGCGCCGGGGTGGAAGTCGTCATTGGAAGGCGCAGGCGTTTGTCTGATAGTCCTGCTGCCGTTTGTGATACTGCGGGCGTTGGGCGCTGGAGATTGGAAGCTCATGGGAGCGCTCGGTGCGTTCCTGGGACTAGAGCGGACAATTGTTGTGCTTCTTGGCACGGTCCTGATTGCCGGGTTGATGTCGGTTGTGGAAGTCGTCCGGCAAGGCAAGGTAAGAGAAACGTTCTACAACATTTGTACGATTTTAGTTGCATATTCCACTTTTCATGTGAATAATGCTGGTACTTTCACGCTCGATAATCCGGGGTTATTAAAGGTTCCCTTCGGCGTGGCAGCGGCGTTATCGACGAGTTTGTTTTTTGTAATAATATCCGCACTTCGGTTTTTCCATAAACTGGGATGAGCGCATGAATCGCGATAGGATGTTGCTCGGGTTGGGCGGGGCGCTAATCGTGGCACTCCTGGCAAGCTTCTACGTCTACAAGCAGATCCAGCGGGCGCAGCAAGAGGCCGCGAAGGTGGCGAAGCAGGTGAAGGTAGTGGTCGCCGCGGGTCCGCTGAAAATGGGCCAGCCTTTGGCCCTATCGGACTTGACGCTACAGGACTGGCCGGACGGAAAGCAGCCGGAAGGGTCGGTTTCGACTCCGGAGCTGTGCGTCGGACGGGCCTTGAAAGTCCCCTTGGTGCAAGGCGAGGTCGTCCTGGACCAGGAAATGGCGCCGAAGGATGCAGGGGCGGGCCTGTCTGTAGCCATCCCCGAGGGCATGCGAGCCGTGTCCGTCGGTGTTGATGACGTCGTGGCCGTAGCGGGCTTTGTCACTCCGGGCACACTTGTCGATGTCCTGGTAACCGGCACGACGGGGGGCGGGTCGATAACCCGAACCATTCTGGAACACGTTAAGGTATTGACGGTTGGGCAAGAAGTGGCGTCAGAGAACGGGAAACCACAGAAGGGCACCGTAGTCACACTGCTGTTAAATCCCGAGGACGGCGAAAAGCTGACCCTGGCGTCTCAAGAGGGCAAAATCCACTTGGCCTTGCGGAATATGACGGACACGGTCGATGCCAAGCCGGCTCCGGTGTTCGGCTCCACTCTCTTCACGGGTGTGGCGCCGGTGAAGCCATCGGCTCCTCATCCGGTCGCGGCCAAGCCGGCTCCTCCGCCGCCACCTCCACCCTTCAATGTGCAAGTAATCCGTGGCGACAAAGTCGAAAACCAATCATTTCCCCGATGACGAGTAAACTAGGCGGCTCCATGAAGGTCTCGAAAACGCGACACAATATGTTGAAGATTGCGGCCACGCTGATTGTGGCGACATATCTTGTCCTTATGAATCTGGGTACGGGGGGAGGGAAGGCGCTTGCGGCCGAGGACGGTCCTGGCGCGGAGGCACAAACTCCTGCCACCAATCCTTCCGCCGAGGCGCTGCACCTGTTAGTGGGGCGCTCTCTGGTGATCTCCTCGCAGGCGCGCATTGTCCGAATTTCCGTCGCCGATCCTGCCATTGTCGATGCACTGGTTGTAAGTCCCACTCAAATCCTGATCAGTGGCAAATCACCGGGTGTCGCTTCGCTGGTCATCTGGGATGAGACTGGGCAAAGCCAGACGTTCGATGCCTATGTGGATATGGACGTGGCGGAGATGGCGGGGAAGATCCACCAAGTCCTGCCGAGCGAACAGATTCAGGTCGAGGCGCGCGGTGGTGTCGTCACCCTTTCCGGTAATGCTTCCTCGCAGGCTGTGGCGGACCATGCGCTTGCCATTGCTCAGGCCATGTCGCCAAAAAAAGATAATGTCGTGAGCCTTCTGCAGGTTCCCGTGCCGAAAAGCGGCGAAATCCTGTTGGAAGTGAAGTTTGTGGACGTGGATCGGTCGACTGCAAGCCAATTAGGTGCGAACATCCTCAGTACCGCGCCCAATAAGAACATCTTTACGACCTCCACCGGGGAGTATTCACCCCCCGCGGTCCAATCCGGTCAAACCATTGCCGGGACTTCATCGACGACGATTACTTCGGCGGCCGCTATCAGCTCCGCGGTACCCATAACTCTTGGCAGTTTGCTCAACATCTTCATCTACCGCTCCGACATCAACCTTGGTTTGGCGATCCAGGCCTTGGAACAGAAGAACCTCCTGCAGGTTCTTGCCGCGCCGAATGTAATGGCCGAGACCGGCAAAGAGGCAACCTTCATTGATGGCGGACAATTTCCCTTTCCTGTGGTGCAAGGTGCTACGGGAGGTGTTCCGGTGGTCACCATTCAGTTTCGCCAATATGGCGTGAAGCTGGCGTTTACCCCCGTCATCACTGCGGATGGCCTGATTCACTTAAAGGTGGCCCCCGAGGTAAGCTCGCTGGATTATACGAACGCTCTGACGCTCCAGGGGTTTACCATCCCCTCCCTCGCCACACGCGGCGTGGAGTCGGAAATGTTCTTGAAGGATGGGCAGAGCTTTGTTATCGCTGGCTTGGTGAATGACCAGGTGGTTGAGCAATTCTCAAAAATGCCCGGGTTGGGTGATTTACCCATCCTGGGAGCATTCTTCAGAAGCAGGTCGATCTCGAAGAGCAAGGATGAGTTGCTGATCATGGTAACTCCTCACATCGTGCACTTAGATTCGCAGGAGAAGCTACCTCCCGGGCCGCAATTCCCGGATACCTTTCTGAAATCCTTGCCCGCAGCGAAGGGTACGTCCCCGAGCGACAATAAATAAGATAGAAGAAATTCCGCCTGCGCGAATGGGTTGGAAAGGCCCGAAAGGATCCGTAGCATGTTGACGGTGGGTATTGTTAGTCTCGATACGAAGAATAGCGCCGCCTTGCTTGCGATGTTACAACAGACCGGGTTGGTCCAGCCGACAGCCCAATGGGATCTGATGGCGGGAGAGGGACCGACCTCCCGCGCCGCAGTGCCCGATGTGGTCTTGGTTGAAATTGGACGCGATGCGAAGTCCCCCCTGGAAATTGCCGCCCGTTTGAACCGCCTCAATCCCGCAGCCTGTATCATAGCTTGCTCCGCTTACCAAGATCCCAGCCCGGACCTGTTGATGCAGGCGATGCGCAGCGGCGTGCGGGAATTCCTCTCCCAGCCGATTGACCCCATGGTTGTGCGAGAAATGCTGGAACGGCTGGTCAAGCAGCGCGGCATCACCCACTCCGACATGGAAAAGCTTGTCGTGGTCGCTGGGGCCAAAGGCGGCGTCGGGACTACGACCGTCAGCGTAAATGTCGGCGTCCAGTTGGCGCGAGGCGCAGGAAAACGTGTGGTGTTGTTGGACCTCGGGCGCCCCCTAGGTCACGCCGGATTGCTGCTGGACTTGGAAACACGATTTTCGTTCCGCGCAGCAGTGGAAAGTCTTGAGCGCCTCGACAGCCATCTTTTCAGCGGCTTGCTGGCAAATCACAAGAGTGGCTTGCAATTGCTCGGGGGCGCTGCCCAAGCTGATGAGTGGGACCGAATTTCCCCGGTCATTCTCGCCCGCGTCGTCAATGTGGCCCAAAGCATTTTTGATTATGTCGTGGCTGACATCGGCACCAGTTGCTCTTCCGAATGGGCGCCGGTCTTGCGGCTGGCTCGCCAAGTCGTTTTGGTGACGGAGACCAATGTGCCCAGCCTGTGGAGCATGGAACGCCAAGTGACCTTGCTGCGCGCTCTAGGAATTGACTCCGCCCGCTTGCGCTTGGTGGTCAATCGCTGGCACAAGGCTGACGAAGAGGCCCTCGCGGCTTTCGAGAAACGGGTGAAGCTGCCGATTTTCGAGCGCTTGCCGAACGACTTCAAACAGGTCAGCCGGGCGATCAATATGGGCACGGAGCTGGCGCGGGGTCAAAACGATCAGCTTGTGCAAAAGTTTCGCAGCTTGACGGACCAAATTACCGGTGGAACACGCCGGGAGAGCACGGAAAAGAAGGGGGCTTTCCTTGGGCTGTTTTCAGGGAAGCAATAAGTTAGAGGGGTAGATGGCTGATATCACTACGGGTCAAAGCGATCTGGGCAGGGTAAAAACGGCAATTCACCGTCGGCTGATTCAGAAACTGAATCTGGATCGGCTTATGGACATGAATCGAGACGCGGTACGTGCTGAAGTCACGGCGGTCGTCGAGAATATGACCGCGGCGGAAAGCACGCCGATGACCCTTCAGGAAAGGGAGCGCCTCGCCCAGGAGATTCTCGACGAGGTCTTTGGTTTGGGTCCGCTGGAACCTCTGCTTAAGGACACAACCATTTCGGATATTCTGGTCAACACCCACAAAGAAGTTTACATCGAGCGCCGGGGCATGTTGGAACGAACCAACGTACAGTTCCGCGACGAAGCGCATTTGCTCGCCATCATCGACCGCATCGTCTCGGCGGTTGGCCGCCGCATCGATGAATCCTCGCCGATGGTCGACGCGCGCCTTGCCGACGGCTCGCGCGTAAACGCCATTATTCCTCCCTTGGCGATTGACGGATCTTGCCTCTCGATTCGGCGGTTCGGCCGCGAGCCCTTGAACGTCGATGCTCTACTGCGCAACCAAACTCTGACTTCCGGAATGCTGGCTTTGCTGCGGGGATGTGTTTTTGCCCGCATGAACACGCTGATTTCCGGCGGCACTGGCGCCGGCAAAACCACTTTGCTGAACGTCCTCTCCTCTTTCATTTCCAACCGTGAACGCATCATTTCCATCGAGGATGCGGCGGAATTGCAGCTTCACCAGGATCACGTCGTGCGGCTTGAAACCCGTCCTCCGAACGTTGAGGGCAAGGGCGCCGTCCAGCAGAGACAGTTGGTCATCAACAGTCTCCGTATGCGCCCGGACCGCATCATCGTGGGCGAGGTCCGCGGCGAAGAAGCGCTCGATATGCTTCAGGCGATGAATACGGGCCACGACGGCTCGCTGACGACGATCCACGCGAACTCCGCGCGCGACGCTCTGGGGCGCCTGGAAACGATGGTTGCGATGTCGAGTTTTAATTTGCCGGAGATTGCGACCCGACGGCAGATCGCATCCGCTATCGACGTGGTCGTGCAGGTCAGCCGCATGAGCGATGGCACCCGGAAAGTTATGAGCATTTCCGAAATCACCGGAATTGAGGGTGACATCATCAGCATGCAAGATATTTTTGTTTTCCGAAAGACCGGTCTGGCGGAAAACGGCGCCGTCATCGGTGAATTTGTTGCCACCGGAATCCGCCCGCGCCTTTCCGAGCGCCTAGCGGCGTCGGGCGTCAACCTGCCCCCGTCCATGTTCGAATCCGCCAGGGTTCATTAGCTAGTAAAGGGATCTCGCCATGCCGATGTTGTTAGCAGCCCTCGTGTTCTTAATCGTCCTCCTGATCGCCGCAGGAATTTTGGCGTTCATGGGGGGACCGAAACACGCGGAAATCATTCAGACACGCCTCGAAGCTATCGAAAAGGGTGGCGCGCTCGCCAAGGATGCCATGAATATGGACGTCCTCCGCGACGAGCTGATGAGCAGCATCCCGGCGGTCAACAGGCTCTTGGTGCGCTGGCCGTGGGCGACACGCTTGCGCAGGTTCATTGGCCAGGCCGGCATGCAGGTGAGGCCAGGCCGCATTGTGCTGCTGTCTGCGGTCACCGGACTCGTGGTTCTGGAAGTGGTGCAAGTTAAGTACGGCAGCATTTTCTTTTCGGTCGCGGCGGGGGTGGCGGCTGCTTCCCTGCCATTCCTTTATGTGGCGATAAAAAGGGCGCGGCGCTTGGCGGCATTCGAGAAACAACTCCCGGAGGTGATCGACCTCCTTTCGCGTTCCGTGCGCGCCGGCCACTCCTTCGCCTCGGGGCTGGAGATTGTTTCCACCGAGCTACAGGACCCGGCTTCCACCGAGTTTCGCACAACGTTCGACGAACAGCGATTTGGTTTGCCCTTGCGCGACGCGCTGATAGGCCTTTGCGACCGGATCCCGCTGATTGACATTCGCCTTCTTGTAATCGCCCTGCTGGTGCAGAAAGAAACGGGCGGGAACCTCGCTGAAATTCTTGACAAGCTCTCCCACGTCATCCGGGAGAGGTTCAGAATCGCTGGAGAAGTGCGCATTCGCACCGCGCAAGGTCGCCTTACCGCGGCCATCTTGATTGCACTCCCGGTGTTGATGCTGGTGGTGTTGCGTGTGATCGCGAGCGAGTATGTGACCACTTTGTTCGTCGATCGCATCGGCCAAATCGTTCTTGTCATCGCCGGCATCTTGCAGGTCGTCGGGTCAATTGTGATTTGGAAGATTGTTCAGATTAAGGTCTAAAGCTTTTCAGGGAGAGGCCGTCGTTTTATGCTCGGGTCGGTCAGCATCATAACTTTTGTTGCAATTTTCGTAGTCGTAATGGCCTTGATCTACGCGTTCTCGGGTGGATCGGTCATTATGAGCGAACGGCTCGGCCGTCTCTGGCAGCCGCCTTCCCAACCCCGGAAGACAGGCTTAAAGGAGTCGCGGAAGCAAGTTGCCGCCGCGGCCGTCAATTGGCTTAGTAAGCTTTTCCCCTCCTCTCCTGAGCAAACAACGAAAGTGGACCCCCGGCTGATCCAGGCGGGCTTCCGTCGGCCAGAAGCGGCGTCGGCTTTCCGCGCGGCAAAAGTCATTACCATCCTGACTCTCGTGGGGATCGTCTTCGTAAGCGGCATTTGGAGAGGCAGTCCCGTCATTTATTTCTTGATCGCGGTTGTTTTGGGATTCATGTTGCCGGATATGTGGCTAAGCCGGAAGGTGAAAGCTCGCCAGCAAGCTTTGCGCTTGGCTTTGCCGGACGCCCTCGACCTTCTCGTTATCTGCATGGAAGCCGGTTTGGGCCTCGACCAGGCGCTCTTGTATGTCGGCCAGGAATTGAGGATCGCACACCCGGAATTGTGCGAGGAGTTCGACCTCGTTAATGCCGAGATGCATATGGGGAGGACCCGCCTGGATGCGCTCCGTTCTCTTTCTACGCGGGCGGGTGTTGAAGACATTCAAGGGCTGGTCGCCACTCTGATTCAAACGGACCGTTTCGGCACCAGCGTGTCGCAATCGCTTCGAATTCACTCCGACGACCTGCGCACCAAACGCCGGCAGCGTGCCGAAGAGGCGGCTGCAAAGACCACAATTAAGATGCTCTTTCCCCTCGTCTTCTTTGTCTTTCCCGCCCTATTTGTTGTCATCATGGGCCCGGCGGTCATCCGCCTGTATCACATGTTTGTGGAAGCGAAGTGAGGACGCCGTGATCGCGGGTTAGAAAGCAGGTTATTCCCGGTCAACTGTAGACCGGAATTCCAAGGTGGAGGTGCAGCTTGTCTTCAGGAGAGATTCAGATTATCGCGGGAATTGGGGCCCTTATTGTTCTCGCCATCATCATCTGGCGCCGAAAGAGCAAGGCATCCAAGTAATTTGGGCCAATTATGGGATGCCCTAACTCTCGATTTGCGAGGCATCATCTGTGCAAGTTCAAGTCCCTAGCGGCGGCAAATATATCTGTGTTTATAACAAGACCCGGGAGAAGTTCGTGGCTACGCGCGCCACTGTGGCTGACGGCTATTTCAGTCGCCTTGTGGGATTGCTGGGCACGACGCGACGTTGGGCTCGCCCCGGGAACGGCCTCTGGATAGTGCCCTCGCACGGGGTCCATACCATTGGCATGATGTACGCCTTGGATCTGATCTTCCTTGACCGTCAGCTTACCGTGGTCGGCGTGGAAGAGCATGTCCGCCCCTTTCGCATTTCCAAGGTGAGCTTCAAGGCCGACAGCGTGCTGGAACTTCCAGTCCACACGGTGTTCCGCACGGAAACTCGGGTGGGCGACCAAATGGAGATTTCGCGCGTGCGCGCCCACGAACAAGCAGTTTCGGCGTAGGTCTGGCGCCGGGAGTTTTTTCCCGCCGGCAAAGATCGCACGATTATATTGAACCCCCGCAGGCATGTCCTTTCGAGCTGCTCGACCCAACCTCTTGCCCTGAGAATAAACCGCTAGGTATATCCTTAATAGCGGGAATGCCTGTCGAAGCCCCAGTTCTTGGAAATAGGGCGATTCTCCAGGAGTCCAAAGAGTGGAGCCCATCCAATGCAAATGACTGCGAACACGATTTTCATTACCGGTGGAACGTCGGGGATCGGCAGAGGCTTGGCGGAGGCCTTCCACAAGCTCGGGAACCAGGTCATCATCAGCGGACGGCGTGAGGACCGCCTTCGAGACATCTGCGGCGGTCATCCCGGGATGCGCCACTTTGTGCTTGATGTTCGCGATCCCGACAACATCCGGACTGTCGCCCGAGAGGTTGTTTCAGAGTTCCCATCCCTCAACTGCGTAGTGAACAATGCAGGCGTGCAGCGGCGGCTGGAACTAACTCCGGATGTGCCGCTGGATGAGGCGGGACTTCAGGATGAGGTCGACACCAACGTTCTGGGAGTCATCCGCGTGGCCCATGAATTCGTTCCGCATTTGACCCGGCAATCGAATGCCGTGCTGATCAATGTCTCCTCCGGCTTGGCGTTCGTTCCCCTGGCGCGGTTCCCCATCTATTGCGCCACCAAGGCTGCTGTGCATTCCTTCACACTTTCCTTACGCCACCAGTTGCGAAATTCCGGAGTGACGGTCGTTGAGTTAATTCCGCCCTACGTTGCGACGGAGCTTGGCGGGCCGCGGAAGGACGTCGGATCTGGAGGGCCGCAGCCTATGCCATTGCCCGCATTCATCGCCGAGGCCATGAAGGAGTTCGCGGGTGGCAACGTCGAGATCGCCATCGGCGACGCTAAGAACTTGGTTGCCGCCGCTAACTCCGAGGCCTTGAAGAGAATCTTCGGGGGAATGAATCGGTAGGAGGTGCGAATTGGATCTCTCGCCGCACTCTCTCCGGGCGGCGGTATCCTTTCTGATCTGGCCGCACATCATCGGAAACCAACGAGCCTTTCAATTAGCGTAACCTCACTACCGTCGCGCCCCACCCGCCGGCCTCCGGAGGTGCGTCGCCAAAGGCGGCAACGAACTTGGTCCGCGCCAGCACCGCGCGTACCGATTGCCGCTGTACGCCAATGCCACGGCCATGAATGATGCGCACGGACTTGAACCCCAGACGGTTTGCCTCCTCAAGATAGGCTTCGACAACTCCGGCCACTTCCTTGGGGTGAACGGTGTGCAGGTCGAAAGCGTTGGTGATGGGGATACGGATCGCGTCTTCGTCTTCCATAGCTTCTCCGATTGGACACCTCACACGCCACGACGGGTCCGCGGCCAATCGATTCTCCACTGGCCGCCCCTCATTTGTGCCCAGAACAGCCGCTTGAAGGGGGTCCCGCGTGCATGGTGGTAGAGCACGGCAGTGCGTTCATAGAACCCGCGCGTGTGCCACGAGTCTTTGAACTTGAACCGCTGATAATCCAGGTGGTGGCAGAATTCATGGCAGAGAGTGCTCAAGAAGGTGCCGAATGAAGTCACTTCCTTGCGCACAGCCGTGCGCATCCAAACTCGGATCTGCAAGGTCTCTGGAGAATAATCACCAAAAAGCTCCGAGGCCCAACCACCCTCGCGGACGCGGATTGGGCGTGCTGCCAAGACGCGGATTCCGGGTTTTTCGACGCCGTAAAAATCCGCGGCGACACCTAGGAATTCAGCGCAGACCGGCAGAAGTCCCGTGGGAGTTCCGATTTCTAAAGCGACGGCAATGGATTTCGCCAGATCCTGGAGGCGGCTGTCGGCAGGCACGGGCAGGCTGGTGAGTAAGTCGCTTTGCTGGAACCCTGCGCGCAAGACCGTCCTTCTGGGGGCACGTTCGGTGAGCATTTGTTCATCATGACTCCAACCCCTTACCTCCGCAAGCGGAAGGAAAGGAATAAGAGTTCGAACGCTAGACGCCGCTAATGGGCATGTTTTTTGCCTTGTCCGTGCAGTGGATTACCAACTGTCGAGTGGTATTGCGCAGTGGGGAAGGGTGTTGGTGCCGCGCGCGCGGCCGTTCCCTGAAGGTGACAGGAGGAATCTGCCATTTTGACCGACACTTCAACGCCTCGCGGTATCCCGCGATGTGTCAGAAATTAACTGGTTCAGTCGTGAACAATGGAATTCTCGGACAAATGTATATCATTGAAATTAACGGTGTTAATCCGGCGGCAAAGTGGGAAATAGGGCCTATCACCGGGCGGGAGGCCCCCAGCTCCGCTCGCTTTTTCGCCTTGGTGTCGCGCGCCGGAACTGAACCCCGGGCTATACCCGCCTTCCATGGCCAAATGCTTGCTCTTCGGTAGGGTTGCGGCGAATTTGAGCGCAGTATATATTGACTTGCGGAACTGTGTGATGAAGACTTCGGTTAGCGTCGCCTTGGGAATTACTGTGGTTTTGTTCGCGGTTGGGGCGGAAGTGTACGCTCTGGATGGGACGACCGCGCCTCCCCGTCAGACCAGCCCCCTGGCCCAGGCAGCAGACGAATTCAAGGTGCTCACGCGGGATTTGGGAATGCGCCCCGAGAGCCCGCGTGACGCGCAGGAGCGTCATGGCCCTAAAGCGCGCTGGCATGGGCGGATTTACGAGAACTTCCGCAACGACGTTTTGGATGCGATACCGCACCAGGTGAGACAGAACGGGGAGAGCGTATCCCCGCTTCGCCGCAATCAATTCGGGTTCAACGTTTCCGGCCCGGTGCTTGTGCCTCATCTCATCACCAATCCCAAAAACACGTTCTTCATGCTCTCCTACGAAGGGGTGCGCGAGCGGATTTTTCGCGCCAACCTGTTGACAGTTCCAACCGCGGAGCAACGGCAGGGCGATTTTTCCGGGACCGTAGACCCCTCCGGCTATCTCCTACCGATTTACGATCCGCTGGAGACCGCGCCCAATCCCGCGTTCGATCCGACCCAACCCGTCTCCACGGCTAACCTGCAATATTTACGGAGCCAGTTTCCCTCCAACATCATCTCGCCGTCGCGTCTGTCGCCGGTAGCGTTGCAAGCCCTTACGCTCTATCCCACCCCCAACACGGACATCGGGCCGTTTTTCCAGAACAACTACTTCTCCAACGCGCCGCAAATCGATGACGCCGACGGAATCATCGCCAAGCTGGACCACCCTTTTCGTGAGCGGCATCGCGTGACCTCCAACACCACGGTTTCGAGCGGCTACTTGAGCCCGGCGAAATACTTCCCCAACGACGCGAGCCCGACGTCACCCGACCAGCATTTTTCCACGGTGCACTCGGAACTGGATTACGTCTACACCGCCAACTCCAACACGCTGAACTCCGCCAGCCTGGCAGTGAACTCCGACATCGTGCAGGGGAGCAGCGAGGGCGTAACTCCTTTCCCCAACTATTCCCTCAGCAATTATGTTTCGATGGGGACGGCTTACCCCATGTCGCGGAGCGCCCGCACCACCATGGAGCTGACCGACGCCTGGTCCACGCAGAAGGGCAAACACTCCATTCGCCTGAGTGGTGACTTTGTATTCAATCAGGTGAATACGTTTAAGTCCGCATTTCCAGCGGGTTATTTCGAATTCACCCCCGACATCACCAGCCTGCCGGGCATCACCGATACCGGTGATCCGTTCGCGGGATTTCTGCTCGGCATGCCCGCTTCTGCGGAACGCACCATCACCACCGCGCCATCCTATTTCCGCGACTCGTACCAGGGGTTTAGCGCTCGCGACCGGTTCGCGGCGCGCAAAAATCTGACTTTCAACGCCACCCTTACCTTCAGCCGCCGGACTCCACGGACGGAGAAGTATGATCGACAGAGCACCGTTGACCCCAGCTTGATGGACACGTCAAGCGGTTTTCCCGGCGCGCTTGCCTTTGCCGGGATGGATGGAATGTCGCGCGGCATGCGGCCGGTGAACTACGATCTCGACCCCTCGATCAGCATGACGTGGAATCCGCGTGGCGACAGCAAATCTGTGGTGACCGCCTCGTATAGCCGCTCGCATACCCCGATTCCGATCTACAATGGCCAGTGGGCGACGCAAGGGTTCAATGCGACCCAGACGTTTACCTCTCCTAACATCCAACTGAGTCCTGCGATCGACTTGACCGCGGGCATTCCTCCCCTCGGCATGACCCTGCCCGATCTGAGTCCGTGGGCGGCCGATAATACCACGGCGGATTTTATGGATCTCGCGAAGGCGGAACCCGTCTATCAATTCGCGGCCCTGAACGTCGAGCGCGAAATCCCCTTCTCCATTGCCGTTTCCGTCGGGGCGAACCACAGCGTGGGCCGGGACCTTCTGGTGGGCGATGGCACCGTCAACCCCAATGCCATCAGCCCTGCCGATATGATTTATGGGGATAATCTTTACGATTATTCTTACCGCTCGACGCTTCAGCCCTATCCTCAATACACGGGCTTCGAACTTTATGGGCATTACCCGGCGGGGCGCTATCAGCGCGACGCCGGCCACCTTCGCATTGAGAAGCGAGCCTCGTTCGGGCTGACCTTCACGGCCTATTATGAGGTTTCGAAACAGCTCGACGATTATTCGGGCCCTTACGGGAACCAGGACTTTTTCAATCTGCGCGATAACTGGTCTGAGACCGCTAACAATACCCCGCAGTATATCTCGCTCAGTTATGTGTACGACTTTCCGTTCGGCCCCAACCAGCCGCTGCTAAACCTCTCGGGCATCGAGGGCGCCGTCGTCCGGGGATGGTCGCTCAGCGGCAATGCCTACTGGAATGATGGCTCGCCGCTTGCGCCGCATCCGGAATTTAACAATACCGGCGACATCCTTTCCACCCTCAATGTGGACGTGGTTCCGGGCGTGAGCCCGCACGTCTCGAGTCCGGGGCCGGCGGAATGGTTTAATCCCGCGGCATTCGACCAGCCCGCGGACTTCACCACGGGCAACGCGTCGCGCACGACATCGGGTTTGCTCGGGCCCGGCTACAATTCCATGGACGTCAGCTTGGGCAAGCGCCTTCCCTTGGGCGGCGAGCGCGTGTTTGAGTTTAGTGCGACGGCTCTGAACGTCCTGAACCATGCGAACTGGAACTACCCGGATACGATGATCGGTTCGGTCAGCGATCCCAATGTCGACGCCGGAAGAATCATTGGTTCCCACGGTGGGCGTGTCGTCCAACTTGGAATGAAGATCAGTTTCTGATGCTCCGAACCCACTCACTGGTCCTCGCCCTTTCGTGTCTCGCCTCGACGCTCGGGAACGGCCAGGCGCAAACGGCCAGTATTTCCATCCCTGCCTGGGTTGAAGAGGGCGGCTGCGGGGCCGCCCCGAAGTTTGAAGCGACCTTCAACGGCAAGCCTGCGTCGGTGATCTCCCAGGAGGGCCCAGGCAGCGATCAGTTGATCTTGCTCGTTCTCGACTTCACCAGCGATCCCTCTTTAGTCGAAGCCGCGAAGGAAGCGCTGACGAGGGAAGTCGTCAAATTGCCGTCCAATGGCTGGGTGGGCCTTTTGAGCGACCAGGACGGATTGCACGTGCTTACCGACCCCAGCCCCAACCGCGAACCCCTCCTGGTGGCGATCAACGGCCTTCCCACCACGGGCAAGCCGGGCTTGTTTGAGACCGTCAGCTCGGCGCTGGCGCTTGCGGACAGCATCCTGCGCAAATCGCCGGTTCGCGTTTCCGTTTTGTATATTACTGACGGGAGCATCTATAATTACCGGGAGGATTACACGAATCCGGTCATTAACGGAAGCGATGCCCACGACCTCAGCCGGGTTTTTCCCGACGCCCTGATTCAGGATAAGATTTCGAAATTGGTGGGGGAGGCCAGTGGCCTCGAAGCGCCTCTCATGGTCGTCCACATCAGCAACCGGGCGGACACTCTCAACCGGTCCTACCAGAATGGGTTGATCACCCTCGCGGATGCCACGGGCGGCAGGGGACAAATCTGCCGCTCAGTTGGGGAAATTCCGGATGCGATCGCCGCAGCCTTCACCCGTATGTCCAACTCCTGGAGGCTGACCTTGGAAGTGCCCCCGAAATTTCATAACACCGCGCAAATCCACCTCAGCGTCTCGTGCAAGGGCGAAGACGCGCGGCTTTCCTGGCGCACGCGCCTGCACCCAAAGGAGGGTTGATGCGACCCTTGGGAATGCGAATTACCTTTGAATTGGTTTTGGGGGCGGTTCTCGCCACGTCCCTGATCACGTATTTGCGCCAGTCGCGGCGCCTGATCGAAGACGAGCGCCGCCTCGATGCGGATGCGCAGACCCTGCGTTTGCTCCGAGAAGCTCTGCGCCAAAGGGATTTACAAATGCTTTCCGCCGTGGCGCCAGAGGAGATCCCGGCGAGCGGCAATCATGCCGGAATGGCCAAGAAGGAGGCGGTCATCGAGCGGCTGGATCGTGAATTGGCGGAGAATCGCGCCGCCATTTCATCCCTACAGGCGCAACTTGCAGCCGCCAACGATCAAAACGTCAAGGCTGCCGCGAGCGCCGCGGACCGCTTGCAAAAGCAGCAGGCGGACGCTCAGACCCAGATGGATGACCTGCAAAAGAAGCTCGACGCGGCGGTTGCCGATTCGCAGATCGCCCGCCAGCGCGCCGCCGCCTTGGAAACGGATAACGCCAAGCTCAAGACGGACGCCGCCGCCACCTCCACCCGCGCCTCCGATGTGAGCCACTTCATTGCCGGCCTTCAGGATCTCGAACACCGCCGCGACGTTTACTTAACCTCCATCCTCCGGCGCTATCGAGACATCACCGGCGAATTCCGCGCGATGAGCGGCATGCTGGATACAGGCCACGACCCGGGATCGAACGCGTGCAGTGGCGCCGTCCTGAGCCGGATTCAAAATGCCGTCAGCTCCGCTGAGGATGACATGCGGCAATTGAGCGAACTGAACGCTCGCGCACAAAAACTGGAGAAACAGCTCGACCAGAAGTGACACGGCGGGGTGCTTGGTCACGCTCGCGGCAACGTCGTACGGAGCCAATCCACCGTCCGTCGCAGGCCGTCTTCAAATGAAACGAGGGGTTCGTACCCCAGCGTCGCGCGCGCCAGGGAGATGTCTGCCGTCGAGTGCCGCGTGTCTCCCTCGCGGGCCGGCGCGTACCGGGGTTTGACCTGAAGGCCGAGAATTCCATTCAGGACTGTAGTGGTTTGATTTAGAGTGGCGCTCTTGCCTGTGCCAACGTTAATGACTTTGCCGGGCGCAGCCTTCGCCTGGCAGGCGCGCAGCGTGGCATCAACCACATTGGCCACGTAGGTGAAATCGCGCGATTGTTCGCCGTCGCCAAAAATCGTGGGCGTGGCCCCACGAAGGTAGGCGGCAATAAATATGGATAGCACGCCGGTGTAGGCAGACTGTGGGTCCTGGCGGGGGCCGAAAATATTAAAATACCGCAAAGCCACAACTTCCAGCCCGAAACTGCGGTTAAAGATCTGGCCGTAGTATTCGTCGGCCAATTTCGTGAGCGCGTACGGCGAGAGCGGCTGCGGCATCTGGGTTTCGACGCGGGGCAGGGCAGGATCGTCGCCATACGCCGCAGCCGTTGCCGCCATAACGACGCGCTTCGCGCGGACGTCACGCGCCGCCAGCAGCACGTGAAGCGTGCCGTTCAGATTGACGAGGGTCGTCTCGACGGGGTCTTCCATGGACCGCACGACGGAGGCCAGCGCAGCGAGGTGGATCACATAATCAACTCCGGCAAAATGCGGGCGAATGGACTTTAGGTCCCGAATGTCGGCCTGGCGAAAGTCGATTTTGTTCCGGACCGAGGTGAGGTTTTCCTTGTGGCCCGTCGAGAGATTATCCAGAACGCGGACGGAGTCGCCGCGCCTCACCAACTCTTCAACGACGTGCGAGCCAATGAATCCTGCGCCGCCGGTAACCAGGTAAAGAGCCACGCTCAGCCCTCGCCATCTAGAGGTCTCTTGAGTTTATCATGAGCCCCGAAGTGGAACGGGGTCCCCATGCAGCCCAGGCCACGTGACACGAGGCGTCACGCCGGCTTCCAGCCAACACACAAGCCGCAAAGTTGGCGGCGTTACTTTCGGATTAGGACACCGCCCGCTGTCGAATTTGATTGACAAGCTATAACGCATGATGTTATGCTGTATGGATGGCTAATGAACGAGTAATCGGAGCTACGGTCGATGGATTTTCCCAGCATTGCGACAGACTTATTTCTCCCAGAGCAATACCGGCGTTAGGCAGTGTCATTTTGACCGTTCTTGGCTCAAATCGAGTGACTCTTCAACATGAAAAATGAAGGTTGCTCCTGAGATGTTGATGAAAACAAAGGACCGCTGTCTGACAATTTGTCGCTTACCCTGAGAAGTGGTTGAATATAAATGGGTTACAAAAAACCCTGAGATGTTGCTGAAAACAAACCAGATAACCTGAAAAACCCTAGTTGTAATCTTTGGTATGCTTTCCACCCTGAGATAATATAGCAAACAAAGCCACTTATCGCGCCAACCGCGAGGTTTCCGTTTCCGGCGCTAACGGGAATTTGATCGGCTTCCGGCCTCGCTGCGAGCGGTAGAGGGCCTCGAAGATCTCGACCGTTTTGCGGCCTTCCTCGCCGGGGATCGACGAATCACGGCTTTCTCGGACGGCCTTTAGAAAGTCGGAAATCTGGAGCTGGTGATAGTACTCGATAGGATTAATACTGAGAAAAAAGTCAGTGTCTTCCTTCTGATACTTTTTCAATAACTCTTCTTCCCCTGGCACCGTCCACAAATCGTTAATGGGAGGCTCGGTGATGTTCGACATCCCGGCAATGAACATGGCCCCGCCGTCCGTTTGGACGCCGATGGACGCGCCGTTGCTGCCGTGCACGTAGACCCTTCCGTAGAGCGCAGGGTTTTGCGAGTTGCTGACCACGATGTTACCCAGCGCGCCGTTTTTGAAACGTAGAACCGCAACCGCTGTATCCTCCACCTCGATGTACGGGTGATTCAGGTTAGCCCAAAATCCAAAAAGCTCGTCGACCTCCCCCATATACCAGTGGAGCAGGTCAAGCTGGTGCGGCGCCTGGTTCACTAGAACGCCACCGCCTTCGCCCTGCCACGAGCCGCGCCAAGGATCACTGCGATAGTAGGCCTCGTCGCGCCAGCCATACATGGCCACGGAGCCGAGGATCGGGCGTCCCACCTTGCCATCATCGATCGCCTTCTTGATGCGCTCACACGGGGCGTAGAACCGCCGCTGTGAAACCATTCCCACCTTGACGCCGCTCTCCCTGGCGGCCTGAAGGATGGCGTCGCAATCCGCCAGCGTCGATGCCAGAGGCTTTTCGATCAGGACGTGAACGCCGGCCCGGGCAGCCTTGACGGCGTGGAAAGCGTGCAGCGGGTGGGGGGTGCAAATCGCGAGGGCTTGCACTCCCTCGCGGTGAATCATCTCCTCGACGTCCACATAGGCTTTAACGTTGTAGGTGGCGGCAAACTTCTCCGTCCGTGCCAAATCGCGCCCGCAGACGGCGACGAAGCGGGATTCCGGCGCGCGGCTGAGAGCCTTCGCGTGGAGGTGCCCCACTTTCCCGCAGCCGACAAGGGCGGTTTTGAGCGCGTCCATTAACACTCCAAGATGACCTTCAGCAGGCCAGGCTCACGATCGTACAAGCGTTTGAACCATGCCGCGCCCTCGACCAAAGGCGGCGTGGCGCTCACGAGCGCTTCTGTCTCGATGGCTCCGCGCGCCAGCAAATCCAGGCAGGCGGGATATTCACCATTGCTGGCGCAACTCCCCGCGAGCGTCAATTGCCGCGACACCACCGCTTGCAGAGGGATTTCCACCGTAGGCCGGAGATTCCCCACGAGTGTCAGTGAACCGCCCTTGCGCAGGCAAGCGGCGGCCGTTTTGATCGTCGGGCTCAAGCCTACAACTTCGATCGCAACGTCGGCCCCTCGCCCCTGCGTGTGGCTTCTTACCTCAACGGGAACGTCACACTCATCTGCCTTCAGGCTGATGTCGGCGCCAAGCGTTTGCGCCAGCTTGAGCTTCTGCGGCTCCAGGTCCACCGCGATGATCTTTCCGCACCCGGCCGCGCGTAGGGCCTGCACCACAAGGAGGCCGACCATGCCGGCGCCGACGACCACCGCGGTGTCGCCCAGCGAAATGGGCGTGCGATTCACCGCATGCACCGCCACGGAAATCGGTTCAACCATGGCGGCTTGTTCGAAGGAGACAGCGTCCGGCAGTCGATATAAAATGCGGCCGGGCAGGGCCAGGTACTCGGCGAAGGCGCCGGGCTGCCGATAGTCCTCGCAAGAGACCCCTAACACGCGGCGATTGTCGCAGAGATTGATCAGACCTCGTTGGCAAAACCAGCATGCGCCGCAGGAGATGGTCGAGTCGAACGTCACGCGGTCGCCTGTTCGCCAATCCTTGACTTGATTCCCCACCTCGGCCACGATTCCGGCAGCCTCATGGCCCATGATAATCGGAGGGCGGCGGCGTCCGGTCGAGCCGTCCATCCCGTGTACGTCACTGCCGCAGATCCCGCACGTCCGAACCTTGACCAGGACCTCTTGGGCGCCGATCTCTGGATCGGGCACGTCCTCATAGACCAAATGGTTGTAATCCGTAAGCGATAAAGCTTTCATATCATCAATGACCTTATCCCTATTTACGACATCCGCCGAACACTATACTCCAAAAGCTGGAAGGGAGGAACGCCAGGGGTGCCCGGAGGTGCAAGGTTGGGTGTGGCCCCTTTTTCAACGTCTGCCGTCGCCCCAACAGACTTCAACAGGGTGGTATTTCCACAAGACGCCATTTGCCGTCCTTCGTGATCAGCCGACCTAAGCGAATTATCACGGAAGGCATTTATCGCTTGACAAATAAATATGCTTCACTTACCATGACTAGTGAGAACAGCCCCGCTTAGCCACGCCTTGAGTCTCCTGAACTAAGTCTGGTTATCTCTTACGACATCTTCGCTACGACAACCATGGAGGTTGTCATTTTGGCACAGCGTCTCTCATTGTCTCTCAAGCCGGAGGGCCTTTGAGGTTCTGATGATTTGCGTGCACTGGCTGGACCAGCCAGCGCTGCACAACAGGCTCTGGGGCTGGCACTCCCTGGGGAGTTCGGGCATGGTCCCGAGAAACTTTAACTGAAAGTACAACACAAGGGAGTAGGCCCGCGAGGCCGCCCCATTCGAGAGGAATAGAGAAACACATGCCAACAAAACTTTTTGTAGGTAATTTACCCCATAGCACCACCGACGCAGGTTTGACCGAATTTGTGACCAATGCGGGCTTTCAAGTCGCCTCAGCCGTGGTGATTCGCGACAAGATGACAGGGTCGCCGCGCGGCTTCGGCTTTGTCGAACTCGGCGAAGGCGAAGACGTTCAGCGGGCGATCGCGGGCTTGAACGGGCAGGCGCTCGATGGCCGGCCCTTGACGGTGAACGAAGCGCGCCCTCCGCGCAATGACTTCTCGCGTCCCCGCGGTGGTGGTGGGGGCGGTGGCCGGGATAACTTCAGCCGCAGACGCGATTACTAAGGCTGGGAAGTCTCGCGCCGGCAGGTTGCGGATTTAAGAAAATCGATTCTCGCACTCAGGGCCGGCAGTTCTTGAACTGATTGACTCGTGGTGTACCCGAGGCGCGGAAGCTCGCCCCGGGTCCACTCATGAGAAGTGGAAGTGGCGGACGGAGGCAACACATGGGGCGCAAGCCCCATTCAACTGTTATTCTCCGCCTCCTCGAATTCGCCATCGAATTCGGTCCGCTTCAAAGGACGACCAGTCTGGCAACGTGAGTGAGGGAGGACAATCATGGAACTTCCACAAGGCATCGACAGCAAGTTTCGTTACATCCTGGTGGCGGCGAAACGCGCCCACCAGTTGCATGCCGGGGCCAAAGCACGCGTTCAGAGCGAAAGCAGAAAAGTAATTGTCATTGCCCAAAGGGAGGTTTGTTCGGGGCTTGTGCCCTTCATCACCTTCGATGGGCCCGGGGACACTCTCGGCAAAGTCGCGAAGTTGAAGTTAGCTTAGACCCAGATGCACTGCCCGCCAGTACGCGCGCCGTTAGTGTTATCGCCGCCCCCGTGAACTCGTCCTTCCGACCTAGGGCGCCACAAAGCAGGCCTCGGAACGCTATTTCCGCAAATACGTATCCGTCCCATCCAGCCAATCGTGGCGGATGGGGCTGAATACATCGATTCCGACCGTATCCTCCATTGCCAGGGCGCTGTGCGGAACGTTGGAAGGGATCACCAACACCTCACCGGCGCGCACCATCACCTCACGTCCTTCCATTTCAAATTTCAATTCTCCTTCGAAGACGATGCTGATCTGCTCGGCTTCGTGGTGGTGAAGCGGCACCAGGCAATCCTTGAACAGCCACAGCTTCGCGACCATAACTTTCTCACCGGTGACCAGCTTCCTCCAGAGTTTGTCATTCAGAATCTCTTTCTTTACATTCGCCCACGCCAAGTGCTGCATCGCATGCCTCCCCGTTAGAATGTCCGGAGTCCGGGGTCCGGGTCCGGAGTCCGAAGTCCTGAGCAGGATCAAAATGAATTTGGGCCTCAAGCCCACCTGTATCGTACACGCATCGGGCCGAATTTCACGATAAAATGGCTGCGGCCGATCCACTATCGAAATCGAAGTTTACATTTTTATCGCAGTCGCTGGGACCTCGGACTTCGGACCTCGGACTTTCGTTTATGCTCACAGCCGCCGCGCTTCACTTGTCACTCACCGCCGAATTCCTACACCTCATCGATTACCTCGCGCTCTTCTATCTGGTCATGCTGCTTTGGATTCCCTTCTACTGGTTCGTATTTCACGCAGCCATCCGTTTCTGGCGGCGGATGGGCAATCGCGCGTTTGCGGTGGCGCTGCCGGTCTGGCTGATTTTCGCCGCTGGCATCATCATTTCACGCCACAGTCTTTTCGAGCGGCGGATGGAGCGAAACGCTCTGACCTGGGCAGTCGGCAGTGTCCTCTTCCTTGTCGCAAGCTGGCTTGATGTGCAAACGCGGCACGCCTTCGGCTGGCGGCGCTTGGTGGGTCTGACCGAGTTGAATCCCCAGCACCGCTTGTGCGGAGTGATTCGCACGGGGATTTATGGGCGGGTGCGCCATCCGCGCTACCTGCTTTACATGCTGATGATCCTCGGCATGGCTTTCCTGACGGGGGCGCTGGCAATTTTTTTGCTGGCATTTCTGACCATCCTGTTGTATCAAATTGTCGCACCGCTTGAGGAGCACGAACTCCTGGACCAGTACGGACTCCAATCCGCGGACTACCGCCAGTCAGTTCCACGGTTCGTGCCTCACTCCGGGCGGACACCCGAAACCCGGATTTCGTCCTGAACGGGAGGATTTCATGTATAAGCGTCTGTCCGTCTTCCTGGTTGTCGCTATGGGGATGGCGACCCTGCCACTTTGGGCTCAGCAGCCCTGCCCCAGTTTCTCCGTTGCCGTCGGCACGGATGAAGACAAGCTCATGCTCGCCATCAATGGCGCGGACAATCCGCAGCAACAACTCGCCGCCCTCGACAGTTTCGCCAAGGACCACGCCGACTCCAAGTTTATGCCGTGCGTGAATGAGTACTATTCGACCGTCAATTTCAAGCTGAAGGACTACGATAAATCGATCGAGTACGGTGAAAAGGACTTGGCGGCGAGCTACCAGGACCTGAACCTCCTGTTCACCGTGATGCGCGCCTACGCTGCGAGTACCAAGGTGACCGACGCGGCCTTCGACGCCATCAACAAAGTGCCGGATCAGGCCAAGACCGAGATCGGCACTCCCTCGCGGCCGGCCAAGGCCACTGACGAGGAGTGGGACAAGATTCAGAAAGAGAGCCAGGAGCTTACCAAGGATAGCCACGACTTGTCCGTGTGGGCGTTTTTCCAACTCTTGCCGCGCGTCACCGATCCGCCAAAACAGGTGCAGGCTCTCGACGGTTTCGTTAAGGCCTTTCCCGATGTGGAGAAGGACGACGCGGCCCAGGTGAACCATGCCTACTTTGATGCCTACCGGATGCAGAACAATCTCGACAAGACCGTGGAGTACGGTGACAAGGTCATTGCCGCAGACCCCAACAGCGTGGTGGTGCTCAACACCATGGGCCTGATCAATGCCTTCTACCTTCCTCACCCCTCCCCGGAGAAAGCTGTCGGCTACGCGCAGAAGGGGTTGGCTGCAGCGCAAGGACTAAAGAAACCTGACGGCGTTGATGATGCCGCGTTTAAGAAGGATCAGGATACCCAGGTGGGAATTGCCCATCTGGTGCTGGGATACGCCGCCCTGATGAAGGCAGGAAGGGCCACGAAGTATGGGCCGATAACGGACGAACTGACTAACTCCAGCAAACTGCTGGAGGGCAATCCGGGGCTCCAGGGTCAAGCTCTCTATTACCTGGCCTTTGCCTATGAAAAGGAGTATCCCGCCAATCACCCGGCAGCCACGGCTGCGCTTAGCAAGGCCGTAACCTTGCCGGGACCCTTCCAGAGCCAGTCGCAGGCCCTGCTGGCAAAGGTCAAGGCGGCTGGAAAGTAGTTGGTACGCGCGCTATTCACTGCGGGCTGGAAAGGTTGGGGCAGAATCCCCGACCTCCCGCCAGCCCTCTGCACGTTTTCAGCCATCCCGGAGCCGCTGGCTGCCTTGGCGTTTCCAAAACCAGTACACCAGAAGTCCCACTCCCAGCATGACGGCGCCGAATCCCGCCTCGTAGGGTTCCTCCCTGAGCGTATTCGCGAGGAACAAAGCTGAGCCCAGCACGAAGATGATGGGGACGTAGGGGTACCCATAGACTCGATAGGGCCGAGGGGCGTTCGGCCGGGTTCGGCGCAGCACTACCACTGCCAGCGCCGTCAGCGCGTAAAACACAAACGCGGCAAAGATCACGTAGGTATAGAGCTGTTCGTATGTTCCTCCCGCCACCATAATGATTGCCCATACGGCCTGTATGATGAGCGCGAGGTGCGGCGTGTGGTAACGCGGATGCACGCGTGCGCACCAGCGGAAGAACAAGCCGTCCTTGGCCATGGCGTAATACACCCGGGGCGCGGCCAGAATGCTGCCGTTCAGACTGCCGAGCGTCGAAATGATGATGAGCAGCGAGACCAGGTAGGAGCCCGTGTGGCCAAACATGCGCACTGCCGCATCCGCTCCCACCCGCGACGAACGCGCCACCTGATCCAAGGGCAGCACGTGGTAGTAAACCAGATTCATCGCCATGTAGAGCGCGATGACGGCCATGGTTCCGAGGATCAGCGCGAGAGGCATATTGCGCTCCGGACGCTTCACTTCTCCCGCTGCGAAGGTGCAGGCATTCCACCCTTCGTAAGCCCAGAAGGCCCCGACCATCGCCACTCCGAAAGAAGCCGCGAACCGGTGGCCCGTGGGCGCCGCGAGCGTTGCGGGCCCGCCCGGCAATCCCCTGACCAGCACGTAACCGAGCAGAATGATCACCGCAATGGCGCCCAACTTCAGCCCCGTTAAAATTGATTGCAACGCGCCGCCCTCGCGCACGCCACGGTAGTTGACGGCGGTTAATACCACGATCGACGCGGCCGCCACGGCCTTCTGCTCCCAGGGCGTCAGGGGTAAGAACTCGTTGGCGTATTCGGCAAAGCCCACGGCCAAGACCGCGATGCCACCCGTTTGCGCGGCGACAAAAAACGACCATCCGCACAGGTAACCGGTCAGCGGCCCGTAGGCCTCACGCAGAAAAACGTACTGCCCGCCCGCCTCCGGCATCATTGCGGTCAACTCCGCAAAGGAGAGTGCGCCGAACAAGCTCAACAATCCCGTGACCGCCCAAACCCAGAGCACCGCATTCTTAGTGCCTAACGAGCGCGTCATCTCCGCGGGCACGATGAAAATGCCCGTGCCAATCATGATCCCAATGACGATGGCCGTGGCTTCCCACAAGCCCAGCGCCCGCACCAATTGCGGCGGGGCAGAGGCGGCAACCGTTACGGTAGAACCGTTTTCAGGTGAACTCATGGATGAGATCAAGCCTACCCGAGAGCAGGCGGCTGTTTCCACGCTCGGCCTGGGCTTGCCACACAATAGAAGAATCCGTCGGCAGGGTCAATCGGAGAAGCAGTGGCACGGGCACTCCTGCCTTCGCCGGAGGCTGAGGCCTCTCATGCGAGGGGGGCCGGCACGAGTGCCTGTGCCACTGTCAAAAAAGCTAAAAAATGGCCAGCGCGTTTTCGCGATTCCTGAGTCGCGGCCTGCGTCCGAGGGTTTGCCCATCCGGGGTCCTCCACCGGCGCCGCGATGTCGCCCTGCTGCTGCACCTGCGTAGAATTTCCCCCATGGTCCGTGGTATAACTGTTATACCCAATGCGGTTTCACTTCGACGCGCGAAAAAGTCGGCGGCTGCGAGAGAATCCCCAACGTGGTATCGGCTTCGAGGAGGTACAGGAAATCTTCCTGCACTCTTATTATCTCGACCACCGCTCGGATGTTCCCGAACAGTACCGAGCCATCGGTTGGGTAGAAGAGCGCCTCTACAGCGTCATTTTCGAGGTGAGGGAAGACCATGAGGGCGAATATTACCATCTGGTGACTTTGTGGAAAGCAACCAAGGAGGAGCGGCAGCTTTATGAAGCATACGCGTAAAACCCGAAAGGTCACCTCTGCCGAGGAGATTGCCCGGCTTGCCGATCGCGGCGAGGACGTCTCGTGTTTCTTTACGAATTCGGGACAGATGATGGACCCGATTCGAAGGGTGAACGTGGATTTCGCCTCGCCCATGCTGAAGGAGTTGGATCGCGCCGCACAGGAGTTGAACATCAGCCGGCAGGCGGCGATTAAGACCCTCATTCGGCAAGCTCTTGATCAGCGGTACCTGGCACGAGGTGCCCGTCCGAAATCAATGCGCGCAAGGTCAGGGAATCGTTGAGCTACCCTTCGACGTGAATTATTCGGAGGCGCAGCTGCACAGGCCTTCTTGCCTGTGCCGAAGGCTGGCGCCTCTCATCAATCGGACACACGCAAGAGGGCCTGTGCCACTTTCGCTTTGTGCTCGGCGGTGGAGTTCAAAGTGGTGAACGCTGCTGTCAAGGAAGGGGCAGGGAACAGGTCCGGGTGAATCAGGTGGGCGAGGATTTCGAGGCTTTCCACCATGCGGGGCCCCGGGCGGCTGAAGTAGGCCGACCCGTCGGTGGCATAGACGCGGCCCGTTTTCATCGCGGGCAGGTCGTGTGCGCCTTCCATGTTCGCCAGGATTTCTCCTTCCTTTGCGCAGCGGCTAAGACTGAATCCGCAGCAGGTGAGGACCAGAATCTCCGGCGCGAACTCCCGCACTCTTTCCCACTCGATTCGGCCCGATGGCCGGTGGAGAATGGCGAGATCATCGCGCCCCCCGGCGATTTCCACCAACTCTTTCATCCAGTGGCCGCCGCAGAACGGCGGGTCGACCCATTCCATGCAGAACACTCTCGGACGGCGCGAGACGCTGGCGGTCTTCTGCCGGACCGCGTCGATTCTCTTCCGCAGGCGGTCGCGAACCTCTTGCGCCTTCGCCTCCGCGCCGATGGCCACGCCGACGGTCACAATGTTTTCAAGGATATCGTCTAGCGAATGAGGCTCGAGGTTCACGACCCTCGGCTGGGACGGCAGGTTTTTCGCCGCTTCCTGCACCCGATCATACGAAACGGCGCAGACATCGCACAGCCGCTGTGTTAACACCAGCTCGGGCTGCAATTCCTCGAGCAACGGAAGGGCAAGTTCGTAGAGCGTTCCCGATTCGATCAACGCCTTACTTACCGCCGCGTCGATTTCCCCGCTCGAGATGCCATCCGGAATATTCGACCGAGTCACCTTCGGGATTTGGGACGCCTCTGCGGGATAATCACACTCATGCGTCACCCCCACGAGCGAACTGCCTTGCCCGAGAGCGAAAACCATTTCCGTGGCGCTGGGGAGTAAGGAACAAATCCGCACGTTCGCCAATCCTTCCTGGGTTCGAATCGGCTGCAAAAGCCCTGGGGCACCGCAAAGCGCAGCGTAACCGCCTACCATCATACCAGCGGCGACAAGCGGCAGGGAAGCCCCGCGGCTTGGTCCCCTCGAGCAACCCAAGTTTGACAAACCGTCCGGTGCAATCCAGAATGAAGGCTCCGATGATCATCAGCCATTTTATGGAGAACATGAATGAGTAGCCAGGTCACCCCGCAGGATGTATTGAACGCCCTTCGAGCCGTCAAGGACCCCGATTTGGGGCGCGACATCGTTACGTTGGGGTTCATCAAGGAATTGGAAGTAGGCGACAAACGAGTGTCGTTCGGGCTGCAACTGACCACGCCCGCGTGCCCGGCGCACGACCAACTCGTCCTGCAGGCGCGGACGGCGGTGATGGCGCTTGGTGTTCCCGATGTGGAAGTCCGAGTCGTGGCGCCCGCGCCGGCGCGCGCCCCCGGCCGGACACTCATTCCGCAGGTGAAGTACACCATCGCCGTGGCGAGCGGCAAGGGCGGGGTGGGGAAGTCCACCGTTGCGGCAAACCTGGCTGTGGCTCTCCATCGCGCCGGCGCCAGGGTCGGCCTGATGGATACCGATGTATACGGTCCAAGTGTCCCCATTCTGATGGGCGGAAACGAAGCGCCGTACGTGGTGGAGGGCAAGATCGAGCCTCCCGTCGAGTACGGCGTCAAGATCATGTCCATGGCGTTTTTCCTGCCCAAGGATGAAGCGGTTATTTGGCGCGGCCCCATGCTGCACAAGACCATCCACCAGTTTCTCGGTGATGTGCGCTGGGGAGAACTCGACTATCTGGTCATGGATATGCCGCCGGGCACGGGCGATATCCAATTGAGCCTTTCGCAGACCATCCCGCTGACGGGGGCGGTAATTGTTTCCACGCCGCAGGATCTGGCCCTCACCGTGGCGTCCAAAGCCATCGCGATGTTTCAAAAGCTGAACGTGCCGATCCTCGGGCTCGTGGAAAACATGAGCTACTATCTGTGCCCAAAATGCGGCAATCGCGAGGAGATTTTCGGTCATGGCGGGGCGCGCGAGGCGGCGAAGAAGCTTAACATCGCGTTCCTGGGCGAGATCCCGCTCGACATGTCGATTCGGGAACAAAGCGATGCCGGCAGGCCCGTGGCGCTCGATGACGCGACGATTTACGGGAAAGCCTTTCAGGAGGTCGCCGGAAAGCTGGTGTCGCAAATCAGCATCGGGAGTTATCAAACGACGGAGGACATAAGTATTGAGTAGCTTTCAGCAGTCAGCTTTCAGCAATCAGCTTTCAGCAATCAGCTAGAGCAGAAGGCACACCGCATCAATAGAAAAGGGGAGTTCTGAATGCTGAAATTGGAGCGAGTGAGCTGTAAGCCGCCAGCTGTAAGCTGTCAGTCACGGCACTGGCTGAGCGCTGATAGCTGAACGCCGAGAGCTAGATCCTGAATCCTAGATCCTAAATCCTAATTCGCCGCATGCCTCCTACTATCCCCACGAAGATCAAACTCGCTGCCGGCGGAAACACCTTGGCCGTTCATTGGTCGGATGGCCATGAGAGTGCGTACCCTTATCGCTACCTTCGGGGCAAGTGTCCCTGCGCGACCTGTGATGAGGCGGCTCCCGTGGCCGAGGAGGCGGTGGGCGGACTGCCGATTTTGGGTCAGAAACCGTTACACCCCGAGCGCGCCGAGTTGGTGGGCCGCTATGCCTTGCAAATTTACTGGAGCGATGGGCATTCGAGCGGCATTTACTCTTTCCCGTACTTGCGCAGCCTGTGCCCATGCCCGGAATGTGCGGCGGCCCGTAACGCCGGGCTTTAGGTCGGCACCTTCCGGTCTACGCGCCGGCACACCCTCAACGGTAAAGCGGCAGAATCTCGTGATTGAAGTTGCGCGATCGATAGCATAAAATGCAATCCTGCTGAAGGCTCGAAGGGCGCCAACGGATCGACAATTGGGGGAGGGGTATCTATGGAGACAGGGATTTTTCGTTTGGCATTTGCCGCCGGGGCATTCCTGATCGCGGCTCTATGCGTGGCCGCGCCCAAGGGGCCTATCCCAACCACCGGAATGCTACTGGTTGCAAATAAAGGTGATCACACGCTGGGTATTATTGATCCAGTTGAAGGAAAGCAGATCGCTGTCGTGGACGAAAACGGCATTACCGGCCACGAATTGGCGGCTTCGCCCGATGGCCGCCGCGCCTTTGTTCCCATTTACGGGAATTCCGGAGTAGGTTCGCCCGGCACCGACGGCCGCACGATCGACGTGTTTGATCTGGCTACGCGCAAACTCGTCGATACCATCAACCTGGGCAAGCCACTGCGGCCGCACTGTGCGGTTTTCGGACCTCAGAATGGCTTGCTTTACGTAACCACCGAACTTGGCGAATCGATCACGATCATCGATCCGAGCAACTTGAAAATACTGGGAACGGTGCCGACCGGCCAGGCGGAGTCGCACATGCTCGCGATCAGCCACGACGGCAAGCGCGGGTACACGGCCAACGTTCATGTGGGAACCGTCAGCGTGCTGGACCTTGAGGCGCGCAAGACGCTCGCGGTGATCCACGTCTCGCGCCAAACCCAGCGCATTGCACTTTCCGCGGACGACCGCTGGGTGTTCACCGCCGACCAAACCCAGCCGCAGCTTGCCGTCATCGACACGGGGACCAACGAAGTTACGAAATGGATTCCTCTCGAAGGACTCGCTTACGGCACGGGCTCGACGATGGACGGCAAATGGCTGCTCGTTACCATTCCCTCGCTCGGCAAAGTCGCCGTTGTGGATGTGAGTTCAATGAGCGTGGTGCGCTCGATCGACGTGCCCAAGGCGCCGCAGGAAGTCCTGGTGCGGCCCGACGATCAGGTGGCGTATGTTTCCTGCCATGAAAGCAGGAAAGTCGCGGCCATCAATCTGCAAACCTGGAAGGTTGATAAGTTGATTGACGCCGGGAAACTTGCCGATGGGCTGGCATGGGCGAACGGGCAATGAACTGATCGGGTGATCTGATCATCTAGCCAGCGGGTCATTTAAAAGCTGTCCCTTGTCATTTGTCCTTAGTCCACAGTAAGTGCTGGGCAGCGGCCTAAGAGCTTATCCGTAAATAATAATTGTTTGCCGCCAACAAATCATGGCCGCGG
>CAZCVY010000056.1:0-35755 GCA_964501985.1 uncultured Acidobacteriota bacterium
TGGTCATCACGTCGTAGACCGGCAGATTCGGATCGAGCTCGCGCACCAGGGCTTCTACCGGGACAATCAGCGTTCGCGGTGGAACCGTTGCACGCAGTTGCAGAACGTGGGTCGATTTGTACTCCTGCGACTGGGGCACGTAGAAGAAGTTTCCCGGGGAGTCAATAAGACCCTGTACTTTCGAGTCTCGCACCACGCCGACCACGCTCAGCCATGGACCCGAGCCGCTCTGAGACCCCGGCTTCGAGGATCCCTCGGCGCCTCCCGTACTAAAGCGCTGCCCGACCGCGTCCCGGTGCGGCCAAAGGTGCTCGGCCATGGTTTCATTCACAATGGCAACGCGTGGCGAAGAACTCGTATCGGCATCGGTAAAGGCCCGCCCACGCAGGATCTTCATGCGCAGCGTGGTGAAATAATCGGGAGTCACGCAATTGATTCCGGCGCCCGGGGCTCGTTTGCCCGGCGGGACGGGCTGGCCCTCCGGGTACACGGCGGAGCCGTCATTGTAATAACCCAAGGGAATCGAGAATGCCAAGCTGGCCGATTCAACGCCGGGAAGCATGTTCGCCCGCGTCAGGAAATCGCGGAAGAAAGCCTCAGCGCGCGCCTGATCGTAACCCTGGAGTTTTGGGTCGAGACTCACGTTCAGCACCTGATGCGGGTCGTAACCCAAGTCCATCGCCTCGACGTTTTTGAGGCTGTGTGTGAATAGGCCGCCTGCCACGAGCACGATCACCGACCCCGCCACCTGCGCCACAACCAGGCCGTTGCGCAACCGATGCGGACGGGCAGCGCCCGCGACGCCGCGCCCTCCTTCCCGCAAAGTCTCGTTGAGGTTGGTGCGCGATGTGCGCAACGCGGGCGCCAAGCCGGCTACCACTCCCGCCACCAAAGCGACGCCCGCGACGTAGGTGAAGACGCGTCAATCAAACGTAAAGGCCAGGCGCATCGTCAAGTCGCCCAGCGGCCGCAATTTCTCCAGCCCGTGAATCGCCCAGTTCCCCATCAGCGCCCCGCCTGCCGCGCCCGCCACAGCCAGAAGAATGCTCTCCGTCAACATCTGCCGGATCGAGCGCCCGCGACTGGCGCCCATGGCCGCGCGCACAGCGATCTCCTTTTCGCGCGCCGCGGCGCGCGCCAGTAGCAAATTGGCGACGTTGAAACATGCGACCAGCAGCACAAGGCCAACCATCACCAGAAAGATGGCGGTCACCAGCGGCATGGCGCTTTCCACGGAAGGTTCGGGGCGGGCGAGGCGCTCCGGAATCACGCACGCGATTTGCCCCTGATTCGTTTCCGGATACTCCTTCGCTAACCGCTGCGCGATGACGTTGAGAGCCGCCTCCGCCTGCTTGGGGGTTACCCCGTCTTTCAAGCTGGCCAGGACGCGCAATTCGGTATCACGACGGTCGGTGGAGAAATTCGCATTCCGCTTCGCCAATTCGGACATCCCAATGGGGGCATAAGCGTCCAGTTCAACAACGTTATAAGGTCCTGTAAACTCCTGGGGCACCACGCCAATTACCGTTACCATTTGCCCGTTCAGCGTGACGCTGCGCCCGATTACGCCTGGATCGCCCCCGAAACGCTTGCGCCAATAACTGTGCCCCAGCACCGCGACCGGGCCCGTTTTCGGCACGTCGCCCTCACCGGGAGCGAGCAGTCGCCCCACCGCCGCATGAAGCCCCAGCATGGTAAAAAAGTTGCTCGGAACAAAGGCCATAATAATGCGGTCAGCGTGCCCGCGATAACCGAGCCCTGAGAAGGTGAGGTCGTAGAATGTCATATCCTTGAAAACGTCCGACTGCTTGCGGTAGTCCTGGTAATCGGCGAAAGAGAGTTCGTCCCAGTCGGCGTCGGCATGGTATTTCACGGCCACCACCACCAGCCGGTCAGCGTCCTTTACCGGTAGCGGACGAAACATGAAGACATTGCCCAAGCTGAAAATCGCCGTGTTGGCGCCAATGCCCAGCGCCAGCGTCAGCACCGCCGCCACGGTGAAGCCGGGATTCTTGCGCAACTGACGGAGTGCGTAGCGGAAATCCTGTCCAAGTGTTTCAAGAGAATTCCATCCCCACATTTCCTTGCTCCTCTCTTGCGCCAAGGTTACGTTCCCGAACCGCCGCAGCGCGGCATAGTGCGCTTCGTCCGGTGGCATTCCGGATTCCAGGTTTTCCTGCTCTTCTATGGCGAGATGCGCACGAATCTCTTCCGCGAGATCGTCCACAGGCTTCCGCCGGCGAAACAGCGCGACGAGTTTTGCGAGTTTACGATGCAAGGTCATCCTGGGCTCTCAGCTATCAGCGATCGGCAATCAGCTTTCAGCGACGGCTCGCTGTGTTCTCCCAGACAAGAGTGGCGCGCCGCCGGGGACGTAGCGCAGGGCTCGCTCTCTAGCCCTGCGGCTTTTGGGATTCGGGCCACGCGGCCGGGGAAGAGCCGCAGGGTTGGAGAGCGAGCCCTGCGCTACTTCACTCATACCGCAACGGCACCATCGAGTCGGCCTTCGTCCAACCGTCAACGGGTTGCTCGGACAAAGTAGCAGATAATCTACTCCGTGAAGTAGTAGATTGTCTACCAATTTTATGTGGAGGGGCTAATTTGGAACTGCTGCGCCAACCTTAAGGCACGGATGACACTCCGTGGTTGCCGAATGGTTTTCGCGGAAGACTTGGCGGGCATGCCACAACCCTAGTTGGTGGAGACGATTGTGCGCTCGTGAATGGAGAAGCTTCGCCCTCGATCCAGGGAGGGCGTCAGAACACACTGTTGGGGATCACCCTGGCGCTCCCGAGGTCTCCCGCTATGTCCGTGAAGACTTGGGACAAGGTGGTGATCGACCTTGCGCCCGAGCACACGGTGCTGGTGACCCCATTAATCGTCTGGGGGACGGAGAAGAAGTACTCGCTCTGGGGCGAGGAGGAGATCGCCGACATCGTCCCGCACGGGGTCAGAGTGTCTCCAGCAGTGCAGCCGCTTGTCTCCGATCCATACGAAACTGAGTATATTATTGTCCCCGCTGTCTTAGCGGCCGCCGCCGCCGTCACCGCTTGTTGGCACTCGGCCGTGGTGGTATAAAGCGCACCGTCTGCCTGCTTCACAGTACCGCTCAATTGGGTGGACGAAGATGATGCGTTGCCGTCGCTGAGGAGGATCATCACATTCGGTACCCCCGTCCTCGAGTTACTGGCAAGGTATGCTTGTGCCGCCGTAATGACACCTGCGTAGAATGTTCCCTCCCCACCGGGAGTGCTTACACCGCAATTATTTGTCCCGGCGCCTACCGCTTCGAAGAGGTTGGAACTGGTATTCAATCCTGCACCGGCGGAGAGGCGGTAGTTGTTCTGGAATCCAAGGATCAAGTATTCCGGGTTATTGTTATAAGCGGCGATGGGGGGGTTGACCGCGGGGCAGTCATAGTCGTCCGGCGCATAGGTTGAGTTCGCCGTCGTATTGGTCAAAGTCGTTGCCGCAGGACAATTGGATGTAGTCACTCCCGAAGCGGTATCGCTACACAGCCCTGGGAATACCATCAGCCCAACCTCATCGACCGCTGCACTGCTGCCGCAGGTTGCCAGGCTCGTGCTGCAGGGAGCCAGGTAAGTCAGGAGAGTCTGGATGCCATTCTGGGCGCATTGCTCGGGTGAGAGGACCGCCGATGGATTTGAGGGCTCGCAGCCCGTATCCGTACCTTGGCCCATCGACGCCGTTGTATCGAGGACCATCATGACATTGTACGGGATCGCGCCCCCACCTTTCGCGCTTGCAGTCGCCGTTGCCGAGATTTTGAGTGACTCGACGCCGAAGACCTTGGCGAAGAATGTTGGGACCGAGGCCTTCTCCACAACCTGGATGACATTACATCCGGTCGAGGCATTGCAAGTCGCTGCGGTGTTGCCAGAATAGATACTACAAGGGGGGAGACCCAGATTGGGGTACGTGGTGGGCTCCACGCAGGCTAAAGAAGGGGCGACACTTGTAACCGTCATATTCTTATGGAGGTTATAGACCGATGTTACCCCGGGCGCGCTCGTCCAGCCGCTGTACTGGTAGGCGAGGGTTTGCCATTCGTCATCCCCTTGGGGAATTCCCGCAGCTCCCGCCGCCGCCGCGGCCGTGGCGGCCGACTGGAGCTCTTCCTGGGAAAGATAGAGATTCCCCATGTCAATAACGAACGCCGCCGCAGCAAGAAGGGCGACTAGAATCGTTGGGACCAACACCAACGCCTGCCCACGCTCGCTGTCGTGGACGCGACCGATGATAGATTTGCTGTTAAAATTCATTGCCTATTCTCCAGTACTTAGGTCTTACCTGTAAAATCGGCGCGGAACTGAACCCGCATGAGTTTTGATTGAAGCGCGCCAGACACTGTGCCCATGCGGCGTGCCGCTTCTAACAAAAACTGCTACGGAATTACGTTACTCACATATCTTGGCAGGCGGGGTTTGGCGGCGGCCGTAGCGCCGAGCTTTCCGCTGCCGATACGGGGTCACACAGATAATTTTGGCGGTCTTGGATGAGAGTTGCGGTTGCGGTGAAGTATTCATGCCGTCGCTCTCATCTCGTCTGACCACTTTCTTTCCCCTAAATTTTGGGCGAGGGCCGCGTTGCGGGCAATATTACGGAGGTACTACCTTCGTGGGGGCGGTTACCGGGCAACGGTTACTTGATGACCAGGCAGGACGACCACATCAATTTGGATTAATTGAATCAGGGATGACCACATCTACCGGGGAGGCGCCCACAGGCACGGTGGTGAGGAGAACGGAGCGGTCGTTGCTGAGACTGGCGGGGTCGGCGCTTAAGATGGCGAGGCTGGAGGCGGCGCGATCCGCGACCACCAGGAGCCTTTCGTCCGGTGTCAAGGCCAGCGCCCGCGGCTCGAGTCCGACGTGGGGCGAGGCCAGCACCACCCGGTTTTGCACATCCAGCGCCAGCACCGATCCATCCCCTGCGTTGGAGATAAAAAGCACGCTCGTGTCCTGGCGGAAAACTCCCGACGTGGGGTTGGCGCCAAGGGGAAAAGTCTGTTCGAGGTTGTCGTGAGAGGCGTCGACAATGGCCAGGGTGGACGACTCGGCCGCGAGTACAAACAGCTCGCCCCCATCCGGCTTCAGCAGCAGGGAGCTGGGGCGGGCGCCAATCTCAACGTGCGAAAGCAGCTTTCGCGTGGCCATGTCGGCAACGGATATCTTCTCCTCGCCGGTGTCCGCGACGAAGACCTTCGAATTGTCCGGCAGGATTACCATCGGCCCGGGTGACTGCCCGACCTCGACCGTGCCCAAGGGCTTGCGGGTCGCGGCGCCGATGAAAGTCAGCAGGTTGGGATTCTCCGAAGAAGCTACCAACGTATTGCCGTCGGGCGAGAGGATGAGGTCTCGCAAAGACCCTCCCAGGCGTAGACGGAAGGCGACCTTGGGGACGGCATCCTCCGCCGAACTGGACGCCGCGCCTTCGCAATCGATGAACACCAGTTCGTGGTCGGCCGGATCGAGCACGTATGCGGCGCGACCATCATGAGAAAACTCCAGGTCCTTGGCGCTCCGGCCCACGTCGAGCGTCGTGATCAGGCGGAGGCGGGGAAACGCCGCGATGCTGATCTTACCGAGGCCGGACACGACGTAAAGCTGGTGCGCGCCCGGCCGCGCGCGCACGCGCTCGGGTCCCGGCGACACGGGAATGGAAGCCGTGACGCGAAAGTCCGCCAGGTTGACCGCTGCCAACGTGGAACTCTGACTGTTCGCGACGTATGCGATGTAAGGTTTCAGAGGGACCTGGCGCCGGCACCCGAGAGCAAAACAAGTCAAAACCCAAAACACAAAAGTCAAAATGCAAAAAGACCATTTATCAGCATGGCGCCATCGCATCAAGAAGGCCTGCGACCCCGGACTCCGGACCTCGGACTTCGGACTCAGCATTTCGTCACTTGCCACCCGTCGCCGCCGTGATAGTCCTCCCCAGCACGCCGCCAATCGCGGTGATCTGCTCCATCAGCGCCTCAAACTGCTCGGGGAAGAGCGATTGGTAGCCATCGGATACGGCGCGGTCGGGATCCGGGTGGACTTCCACGATCAACCCATCGGCCCCCACTGCCACGGCCGCGCGGGCCAAGGGAATCACGTTGTCGCGCCTGCCCGTTCCGTGGCTGGGGTCGGCAATGATGGGCAAGTGCGAAAGTCGTTTCACCGCGGGAATCATGCTGAGGTCCAGGGTATTGCGCGAGTGGTCGGCAAAGGTGCGCACGCCGCGCTCGCACAGAATGACGTTGTAGTTTCCCTCGGCGAGGATGTACTCCGCCGCCATCAGGAATTCGTCCAGCGTGGCCGACATCCCACGCTTGAGCAGCACCGGCAGCTTCGCGCGGCCCACCCGTTTCAGCAGGGAAAAGTTCTGCATATTCCGTGCGCCCACTTGCAGAACGTCGGCGTACTTTTCTACCAGATCGCAGTTTTCCGGGTCGATCGTTTCCGTGACGATCGGTAGGCCAAACTCACTTCGGATGTCCGTCAGGATTTTCAGGCCTTCTTCACCCAGTCCCTGAAAGCTGTACGGGGATGTGCGTGGCTTGAACGCGCCGCCGCGGAAAAGGCGCGCTCCGGCCTTGCGAACGCGTACGGCCGCGGCCCGTGCCTGCTCGCGGCTCTCAATGGCGCACGGTCCGGCGATGATGGCCAGTTCCTTCCCCCCAATCGTCACGCCCCTCTCCGGCGGGCCGATGTGAATCAGCGAGTCGTCACTTTTGACTTCACGGCTCACCAGCTTAAAGGGTTTGGAAACGCGAATGGCCTCGGCAACGCCGGGCAGGCTCTCGAACTCCTCGGGCTCGATGGGGCCGGGATTGCCGGTAATGCCAATCGCCGTCCGCTGCGCCCCAGGCATCGGATGGGGGCGGTAGCCCATGGCCGCGACCTTATCGCACACGCGGCGAATGTCTTCCTCACTCGCCTGCGGCTTCATGACAATCAGCATGGAAACGTCCTTCGTGCGCTGGCTAACATGCGCGACGCAATTGTAATCTAATTCAGAGCGATGTTCGCTGACAATGACGTGAAAGCGAAATGACGAACGGGCGTCGTGACGCCGCCATGGCGGGATGAACCGGCCGCTACGGCTCGATGGCGAGGTAAACTCGCCTCTACGATGAGAAATCCTTTTCTGGAATTCGCCGCTAGTCCTTGATAGCATGGCACGGTTTGCCCACGGCTTAGCTCGGTTTGGCGGCCATTTTGATTGTTGCGAGGTGCGTACACTATGCGTTCCTGGAAGGTGTGGCTGGCGTTGCTTTCGCTCTCACTCGGTTCCTTAGTCATCGTCGCGGCGCCCGTGGGCTCCGAGCACGGCATCAACACCGCGAATCTCGATCGGACTTGCGCCCCCTGCAAGGATTTCAACCAGTTCGCCAACGGCGGCTGGATGGCGAAGAACCCCATTCCTCCCGCCTACCCGAGCTGGGGAGTGGATAACGAAGTCGCCGAGCGCAACCGTGACGTTCTCCATGAGATTCTGGAAGGCGCTGCCAAGAACACCGCAGCTCCGCACGGAAGCATCGAGCAGAAAATCGGCGATTACTACGCCACTTGTATGGACACCGAGAAGATTGAGGGTGAAGGTCTGAAGCCCTTGCAGCCCGAGTTTGACCGCATCCAGCAGCTTGCCGATGTCGCCGGACTGGAAGCTGAAATCGTCCACCTCCAAAGCATCGGGGTTGAGGCGTTCTTTGACGTGGGTTCGACCCAGGACTTCAAGGATAGCACCCAAGTGACGGGAGGCGTGGATCAGGGCGGCCTCGGTCTGCCCGACCGGGACTACTATACGCGCGATGACGCCAAATCCAAGGAGCAGCGCGAGGAGTACCAGAAGCACGTCGCCAAAATGTTTGAACTGATGGGCGACCCGGCGGCGAGCGCCGCGACCGAAGCCCAAACGGTGATGAACCTGGAAACCCAACTCGCCAAGTCTTCCCAAACCGAAGTCGAGCGGCGCGATCCCAAGAACGTTTATCATCGCATGCCCCAATCCGGTCTGAAGACCCTGGCCCCGAGCTTCCCATGGGAGGATTATTTCACCGCCGTCGGTCTGGGAGGCAAGGGCGACGTTAACGTGACGGCCCCGGACTTTTTCAAAGAGATGGGGCAGATGATTTCCGCGCAGCCAATTTCCAATTGGAAAGTTTACCTTCGGTGGCACGTGATTAACTCAGCGGCGCCCAGTCTGTCGCAGCCGTTCGTGGACGAGGACTTTCACTTCAAGGGCATGGTCCTGACCGGCACGAAGGAAATTCTGCCGCGTTGGAAGCGGTGTGTGAGGTCCACCGACCACGGACTGGGCGAAGCGTTGGGGCAGGCGTACGTGAAGAAAGCCTTCCCGCCGGAAGCCAAGACTCGCGCTTTGGCCATGGTGAAGAACCTGGAAGCCGCGCTGGGAGATGACATTCGCCAACTTCCCTGGATGAGCGAGGCGACCCGCCAGCAGGCGCTCATCAAGCTTGCCGCCATCAACAATAAGATCGGCTACCCCGATAAGTGGCGCGATTACTCCGCTCTGGACATTCAGCGCGTGTCCTATGTGGAAAACGTTTTCCGCGCGAACGGGTTCGAGTTCCGCCGCGATTTGAACAAAGTGGGCAAGCCGGTGGACCGCAACGAATGGGGGATGAGCCCGCCCACGGTGAATGCCTATTACGATCCGCAACTGAATGAGATCGTTTTCCCTGCCGGGATTCTGCAACCTCCTTTCTTCGATTTTCAGGCGGACGACGCCCACAATTATGGCTCGATGGGAGCCATTATCGGTCATGAGATGACCCATGGCTTTGACGACGAAGGGAGCCAGTTCGACGCCCACGGCAACATGAAGAATTGGTGGACGCCCGAAGACCAGAAAAACTTCGATGCGCGTGGGGCGTGCGTCGCCAGTCAATTTGATGGGTTTGTTGTCGAAGACAAGCTCCACGAGAACGGCAAGCTGGTCGAGGGTGAAAGCATCGCGGACCTCGGCGGCCTCGCCATCGCCTATGTTGCTTACCACAGGGCGCTGGAGGGGAAACCCGCGCCCAAGGATGTGGACGGCTTCACCGCGGACCAGCGCTTCTTCATCGCATATGCGCAAAGTTGGGAAGAGAATATGCGCCCGGAATACGCCCGCATGCTGACCAACGTCGATCCCCACCCGCTGCCGAGATTCCGCGTGATCGGGCCACTCTCCAATCTGCCCGCCTTTGCCAAAGCCTTCGACTGCAAGGCGGGAGACGCCATGGTCAGGCCGCCGGGCGATCGGTGCACGATTTGGTGAGGAAGGGAAGCGGGGGCGACGCCATGATACTTCGGGCTCTGCTCGAGGAGGATTGATTCGCGCGATTGCGACACGCCGCCCCTCGAAAATCGTGCGGATTTGAGGGAAAAACCTACAAGAGAAGACCTTCCGGCTCACGAAATTCGATCTAACTATTATTGTTTTCATACACATCGTGGCAAAACAGGGTTAACTATCTGTGTTTTCATGAATATCGTGGGATTAGCCTGACCCCCTCCCTGTGTTTTCAATAACATCGTGGGATTAGCCTTCATTTTTTAACTCCCCCTGACTTCCCCACTGGTGCCGAAGGCGCGACTCAACCTCTTCTCTCTCAAACACTTACAATTTTCGACTTCTTGTCTTTTTCGCGCTAAGTCTTTTTTTTGTTAAACATCGTGGCTTACTTCGCATCGATCCTTGCCTTGGGGCCGGGCGCCAGAATGCTCGCAACGGAAACGGTGTTTCCATGCAAAAAGTCGTGTATCGTCGTCCCCCCCGGTTCGCCTCCTGCGCCTCTTTCTTCCCCTTCGCCGGCGTCCGCTGGCCTCAGCGCCTAGTATAGCATGGCTACAAGTCTTGTCAAGCTGAATCGAGGCTACAGTTCAAACTATTGATATCCATCGGGTTATCGTCAGGCACGGAGAGGACAAATTGACTGGGTTTTGGGGTTGGGCAAAATCACCCGTGAATCGGACAAAATCGCTGGCGAAATAGTCCGAACAGGCAGGGAGAGGTCCGCCAGTGGACGGAGTTGCCTCACCGCGGGTTCAACCTTCGTTGATCCGGCGTGACCGACAAGAATCGTTCCTCAAGAAACGGCCGGCGTGAACGCGACTTGGCGATAATCATCGCGCTTTCGCGCGCGTCCGCGTCGTTCTCGGCTGCACATCGATTCCATATCATGATTGCCCAAATAGGCGTACAAAACCAATGGAATCTGGAAACTGTTCGCAAAGCGTCGATCGCGGGTTCCGTCTTTGTTCGCTTTAGCCCACGTTTGTCCCACGATCTGGGAGTCGCCAGGGTCTGACTGATTCTACAGGCCTTAACCGGCCTTTACGCCGTTTCGTGACGAACTTGGGCTAGCGCGGGCGAAAACCCCCGGTGCTTCGATCACCCCACGGCCCAATGATCCGATCACCTGATGGACCGATGATCTGGTGGCCCCGATTTTGGATTTCACCTTGACGGGCGCGAAAGGCCGGTGCTAGGGTGCCTGTTTTGGCTCAGTCGTGAGTGGCCAAGGCGCGGCGCTGGACCCGAGGGTGGAATGTGTTCCGGACAGTGCCGTTGCGATATACAGGAATGGAGGACGGACGTTTGACTCAGGTCTTGGGTAAGAGGGCTTTGCGGCTCGGCAAGGGGCTCGCTGTGGGTGTGCTGCTGTGGGCGCTCGCGGGCGGCGCGGTTCCCGCGTTTGGGCAAGTCAACACGCGCTTGCTGCTTGCGTCGGGAACCGAAGTTCCCGGGCACGGCGGGGTTGCCTTCGGGCCATTCCTGAGCCTGGAGATGAACGCCAATCAGGACATCATTTTCCTCACCAGTTTGCGCAGCCCGCGGGTGGACAAGCGCGCGATTGTGCGTTCCACCGGCGTGAGCTTTTCGGTGGTGGCTTTCCAAGGGCTGCTGGGACCGTTTCCGCAAACTACCTACGATTCCTTAAGCGCCCCCAGCATGAACGATTCCGGCGTGATCGCTTTCACCGCTACACTCATTTCGGAAAAAGCGGATGTTCCGAAAGCGGTCGTCGTCCGGCAGGAAGGATCGAAGCCCAAGGCCGTGGCCACCAGTCTGGACGCGCCACCGGGCCAGCCGGGCGGGAAGTTTGAGCAGTTCTCGGCGCCACTGGTGTTTTCCGACGGCAACGTGCTGTTCGGGGCGAGATGGTCAGGGAAGGGCGCAGGCAGTGGGTTGTTCCTGTGGAGCCCGCAAGGCCTTCAGGCGCTGCAGTTGCCCGCGGGGTTTCAAGTTGGCCCCAGGGAGTTGCTGGAGCCGTTTTTTTCCGGTCACGATGAGGCCGGATTTCTGCGCCGCGGTGTTCCCCTGGGTGTGGCCACCGAGCAGTTCTTCCGCGCTATCGCCATTCAATCCTTCGCCGAGCTGCAGCCTCCACCTGATCCCGCGCACGCGGAGGAATTGCTGGCGGCGCGAACCGACGTGGGACCTGTCCAAATGCTGTTGGTTTACCTTGAAAATGGGAACCTTCAGACCGCGCTGCTGGCAGGCGATCCTAGTAAGGCCGTCATGGCAAGACAATCCCTCACCACGACGCCGGTCAAGCCCGTGGGAAGCATCTTGAGCCTGACGATCGGGCCGCGGGGCGACATGATCTTCGCCGCCGCCACCACGGATGCGCCCAACGACTTGGCTCTTTATTGCAACTGTGAAGGTCAGCAAACGCGGCTGACGTCGACAGAAGACTTCCTGCCCATCACCTCGGCAGGGCAGGGAAAACCCATCGTCTCGCTGACTGGCGATACGCAGCAAACCGTCGCCTTCATCGCTCCCACCAGCGGCGGCGATAACACGGCCATCTACGTAACGGCGATTCGCTGAGGGCCGTCGATAGTCGAGAGTCGAAAGTTAAGGGCTGAGAGTCGATAGTTGAGAGTAAAGAGCTAAGAGTTGAAGGTGGGCGAGTATCTCGGCGGTTGGAGAATGCTCCCCGGTTTACGAGAGCGGGGAGCACTTTTGATCGAGCATCCTCATGAGTGAAGCGAGGATCTGCCATCACCCTTCCATCTGGACTTGTAAAACCTCTCCGGGGAGCCTTGCCATTCGCGGCCGCAAATCGGAGCCGGTGGCGTTGATTCCGACGGCACTGCGGCCACCAACGTAGTGAGGAGTGGTCGCGCGTTCAGAGAAGGAGTCCGCCTTCTCCCAGGAATCAGCGCCCTCGCGCATCCTCTCCATGCGAAGGCCCAGCGTGCGCTCCAACTGTAGCAAATCAGTGTGCTGGTCTCGGGCGAACAAGGTCGAGGCGACTCCATGCTCTCCCGCCCTTCCCGTACGTCCTGCGCGGTGGATGAAGCTCTCCGCGTCGGCCGGCATGTCGTAATTGATGACGTGCGCGATGTCTTGCACGTGAATGCCCCGCGAGGCCACGTCGGTGGCCACCAGGATGCGGTAGTTTCCGCGCTGGAATCCGGCTAGGGCCGCGGTGCGCTGCGATTGCGTGCGGTCACCATGAATCATCGCCGCAGCGAATCCTTGGCGAATCAGATTCTTCGCGAGGCGCTCCGTGCCGCGCTTGGTGCGCGCAAAGACCAGGCAGCGGCCCTTCTCCTTGGCGAGCAAGCGTTCGAGGACTTGCTGTTTGCGGTCGTGGGCCACTTCAAAGGCCTGCACACGGACATTCTCCGAGGGCTTGATGGTCGACCCGAGAGCCACCCGCACGGGGTTTCGCATGTAATCGTTGACGAGGTGCACCACCTCTTTTGCCAACGTGGCGGAGAAGCACATTGTCTGGCGATCTTTGGGAAGTATGGCCGCAATGCGGCGAATGGCGGGAAGAAATCCCATGTCGAGCATGCGGTCGGCTTCGTCGAGAACGAGGATGCGCAGGGCGCGAAAGCCGAAGAGCTTGCGGCCGAGGAAGTCCTCCAATCGGCCGGGCGTAGCGACCACCAGGCGGGCGCCTTTGCGGACGGCGGTGAGCTGATTCGCTTCAGCCAGGCCGCCAACCACGAGAGCTGCGGGCCCGAGCCGCTTTCCGCGCAGGGCGTTGTACTGATCCACCACCTGCATAGCCAGTTCGCGCGTGGGGACGAGCACCAGGGCGGCGATTCCGGCTGCCTCATTTTGCAGCATGTGCTCCATGATGGGAATCAGGAACGCGAGGGTCTTGCCGGTTCCGGTTTGAGCGGTGGCAAGGACGTCCTTGCCGGCAAGCGCTTCCGGAATGGCCTCAGCCTGAACTGGCGTAGGGGTTGTAAACCGCGCATCGGCCAGCCGCTCCTTAATATAGGGTGACATCGTGAGTTCTGAAAAACTTTGCATTGATCTTTTCTTCTTTTCTCTGGTCAAGGTAGCGGCGTTGCAGGTGTATACACCCGCCCACGCACACAAACCTGCGTGACCAGACTTGTTTTAGATTGCGCTGAAGACTTACGGAGAGAAACAGGAGGCGGAAACTATCGACTCAAAAACTTTACTTGAGCAGCCGCACCATACAACCGCGGTAATAAGCGCTAATTGACTATAGCACATCTGTAGGCTTTTGCAAGAAGTTGTTAGTCGGGGGGATTAAACGATCGGCGCGGGTAGTTCTCACCGACGAAAGCTTCGGGCATAAATGGTTCTTCGCCGGCAATCTGAGCGCTCTCGATGTTAACCGTATACGCGGCTGAAGGGGAGGCGTTTGACGCCAGATATACCTCCCCAGACTCAACCCTTGAGCCTCAACTTTCGACACTCAACTTTCGACTGTTCTACACTTCCAGCTTCCAAGGCGCGCGGTATTCACGGCCGAGGAGCTTTTGCGCGGTGGGGCTAGCTTTCAGCAAAGCCTGATTCGCCACATCCCATTGGATATGTTCCTTCGCGCGCAGTGCCACGTTGCCCAGCAGACAGCAACTGCTGCTCCGATGGCCGTATTCGATGTCCGACTGCGGGTGAGTGCGATTGCGCATGCAATCCAGGAAATTGCCCACGTGAACGAGCAGTCCGTCATCGATCCGATTCATTTTCATGTAAGGCGCCTTGCCTTTTTCCTGGCGTCCGCCTTCTCCCGCTTCCGGCCGGTGCACGGCGCGGTAGTCCTCTTCCTCCGCCGGTTCCGGGAACACTTCGAAGCCGTCGCGATCGAGGAACATGGTGGCGTCGGTGCCGTAAAACTCAATCCCGTAGGCATGTTTGTTCGCGGTGTGCGTGTTGCACTCGCGGCATTCGTAAACGGCAGTGAAGTTGGCGTAATCCCAGGTGATTTGCAGCGTGTCGGGGGTTTCGGTGTTGTCTTTGATGAAGTGCTTGGAGCCGATGGCAGTGATGCTGTTCGGGCCTTCAGTCTTCATGGCCCATTGCACGATGTCCATCAAATGGACGGCCCAATCGCCCGGCCAACCATTCGCGTAATCGTAGAAGTAACGGAAGGTGGACCACCGATTATCGGCCACACCAAAGCGCTGGAAGTTGTATTGAACCTTGGGCGCGGGGCCCAGCCACATGTCCCAATCGAGCCCGGCCGGCGGATCGGAATCCGGGTACGTGCCCTGGCCTGTGGGAAAGCTGTTGCCATAGTTCCAGGTACGCACGAAACTGACCTTGCCCAGCACGCCGCTCTGCACCAACTCCACGGCTTTCTGGAAGTGGGCATTGGAGCGCTGCCAGAGGCCCACTTGCACCACCCGTTTGTTCGCGCGCGCGGTCGCCACCATCTTTTGGCCCTCTTCCACCGCCACGCAGATGGGCTTTTCCACGTAGACGTCCTTGCCCGCCTTGCACGCCTCCACCATGGGATAGGCATGCCAGTGGTCGGGAGTCGCGACCAGAACCACGTCAATATCCTTGTCGCCGATCACATCACGGAAATCCTTGGTCGTTTTCGCCTTGCCTCCTGCCGCCGCCAGTCCCTTGTCCAGGTTGGTCTGGTAGACGTCGCACACGGTTGCGACTTCCACGCCGTGGTGCATGAAGTTCTGCATGTCGTCCGTGCCTTGGCGTCCAGTGCCGATCACCCCCAGGCGGATGCGGTCGTTCGAGCCGATAACCTTGGTGGTGCTGAAACCCCGCATCGACATGCTGACGGCCGCCGTCGTAAAGGCCGCGCGTTTGATGAAATCTCGCCGATTAAGTTCATCCATCATGATTCAATCCCTCTTTTCCCTCTAACATTAGAAATATGTGCGAACTTGCCTGCTCGCGTTTGTCGCAGAGTTTATATCGGGAAGTGGACGGAAATTCAAGCACCTTTCGCGGAGAAGGCACGTGCCAGGCGCCAGGTGTCCGGTGTCAGGGGTTGGGTACCGGGGGCTTTATCTAACATCGGGGCTGCGCTTGAGAGCGGCTTGACTCCCCGTTCACCTCGATGTACGCTTGCGCTACCTCAAACTCATACAGGAGTCTGGCATGCTGAAGAATCGGCTGTTGCTGCTCGCGGCACTTGCTGCGGTTATGTTCGTTCCCATTCGGGCTCAAGCGCAAGACATTGACATTCCCTATCAGAAGTTCGTGCTCGGAAATGGCTTGACACTGATCGTGCATGAGGACCATAAGGCGCCCATCGTCGCCGTGAACTTGTGGTACCACGTCGGATCGAAGAACGAGAAGTCCGGCAAGACAGGGTTCGCTCACTTGTTCGAGCACCTGATGTTTGGCGGCAGCCAGCACGCGCAGGGGAGCTACATCAAGGCGCTCGAGAACGTCGGCGCGACGGACATGAATGGCACTACCAATGACGATCGCACCAACTTCTTCGAGGACGTGCCGACGTCCGCGCTCGATTACGCGCTGTGGATGGAGTCAGACCGGATGGGTTTCCTCGACTTGAGCCAGAAGACGCTGGACCTCCAACGCGGCGTGGTTCAAAACGAGAAGCGGCAGGACGAAAATCAGCCCTACGAGCTTACCGAGGAATACATTCCGGAGAATACCTACCCTGCTGGGCACCCGTACTCGTGGGACACTATTGGGGAGATGGCGGACCTGGATGCTGCCTCGTTCAAAGACGTTCAGGATTGGTTCAAGACGTACTACGGGCCGTCGAACGTAGTTCTGGTGCTGGCCGGTGACATCGATGCCAAGACGGCGAAGGAGAAAGTGGAGAAGTACTTTGGCAGCATTCCCGCTGGACCGCCAGTGACCCACCAACAGGTGTGGATCGCCAAGATGACCGGAACCCACCGCGAGATCACTCAGGAACACGTTCCCCTGCCGCGGATCTACAAGGTCTGGAACGTCCCACAGTTTGGCAGCGCCGACTCCGACTATCTCGGCCTGGTTGCCTCCTGCCTTGGGCAGGGCAAGACATCGAGACTGTACAAACGGCTGATTTACGACGACCAGATTGCCAGCGACGTGATGGTCTTCAACGATGCGCGCGAAATCGGCGGGCAGTTTTATATCCAGGTGACGGCGCGGCCCGGGCACAGCCTTGACGAAATTGAAAAGGAAATCGACGAGGAAATGGCGCGCTTCCTCAAGGAAGGCCCCACGGGCGCGGAGCTCGAGCGCGTGCAGACACGCTACATGGCGACCTTCCTGCGGGGGGTGGAGCGCATTGGCGGGTTCGGCGGCAAGTCCGACCGGCTGGCGGAGTATGCGGTTTATACGGGCGACCCGGACGGCTACAAGGTGACGCTCAAGCGCGTGCGCGAGGCCACCGCCGAAGATCTGAAATCGGCCGCGAACCGTTGGCTGGGGGACGGGGTTTACATCGCCGAAGTCCATCCATTCCCGGATTACAAAGCCGCGGCAACCGGCGCCGACCGGTCGCATTCGCCCGAGCTCGGGCCGCCGCCCGAGTTGAAGCTTCCCAAGCTCCAGCGGGCGACCCTCTCGAACGGACTCAAGGTGATTCTCGCTGAGCGGCACGGAGTCCCGCTGGTGAACGTCTGGCTGGCTGCGGATGCCGGCTACGCGGCGGATCAGTTTGCCGCTTCGGGAACGGCGAAGCTCACGGGGACATTGCTCATCGACGGCACACACACACGGAGCGCTCTCGAGATCAGCGACCAGACGGCAATGCTCGGCGCCCAGCTTCAGGCTACTTCCAATCTCGACTTTTCCTTCGTGCGGCTCTCGGCGCTGAAGTCCAAGCTCGATCCCTCTCTCGACCTGTTTGCCGATGTCGTCCTCCATCCGTCGTTTCCCGAGGCCGACTTCAAGCGCGAGCAGAAGCTTCAGGTGGACACCATCAAGCAGGAGCAGAGTGAGCCCATCCCCATGGCTCTGCGGGTTCTCCCCGGCCTCCTCTATGGGCGCGGCCATGCTTATGGCAACCCGCTGACGGGATCGGGCACCGCCGCGAGCGTGCAGAAGATCACGCGCGAAGACTTGGTGAAGTTCCATGAGGTATGGTTCCGACCCAATAACGCCACTCTGGTTGTGGCTGGCGACACTACACTTGCCGAGTTGACGCCCAAGCTGGAAAAGCTGCTTGCCGGCTGGAAACGGGGCGAGGTCCCCGCGAAGAACGTCTCGGTAGTGAAACTTACTCCCAAACCTATGGTCTACATTGTGGACAAGCCCGGCGCCGGCCAATCGGTAATCCTCGCGGGATCTGTCGATATGCCCCCCAACACGCCGGACGAGATTGCCATCCAGGCCATGAACGACGACCTGGGCGGGACGTTTAGCTCGCGGCTCAATATGAATCTGCGCGAGGATAAGCACTGGGCTTATGGAGCGGGAAGCTTACTGTTGGGCGCGCACGCGCAGCGGCCTTTCATTGTTTACGCTCCCGTGCAGATGGACAAGACCAAGGAGGCGCTCGTGGAGGTCAATAAGGAATTGCGCGCCATCCTGAGTGACCGCCCGGTGACGGCCGAGGAGTTGGAGCGGATCAAGGCGAACGAAACTCTAAGCCTGCCGGGGTCGCGTGAAACGCTGAATGCGGTTGGATCTTCAATCACCGAGTTATTGCAATACGGCTGGCCCGATGATTATTACGACACGATGACGAGTAAGATTACCGCGCTGAGCACCAAGGACTTGGACGCCGCCGCCAAGCAGGTGGTCCATCCCGATAACCTTATATGGGTGGTGGTCGGCGATCGCGCCAAGATCGAAGCCGGAATCCGGGATTTGGGCTACGGTGAAATCCGGTTCATCGACGCCGACGGGAACGCTATTTGACCGAGCCAGCTAGTCGATTGGGGGGCTCGATGAGGCCATCTTGGACTGGCGGCCTGTCGCTCGGCCGCGGTTCAGGTCAGCCGTGCGAGTGGTGACTCAATATCCGCTGCAAGATACCCGTCTAACTAATTACCCGGGAGGGTGCAAAGGGCCGACCCTCCTGCGGGCCCTTGGGGTCACCCGGTGAAGCCATACCCGCGAAAGGGCTGTCCAGACGCTCAGTGGACTGGCGGCCATTTGCTTTCGGCATCACGTACCAACCTCAACTCCCATTGTTGCCGAAAAGCCACAGTTCGTGCTTTCGGGCACATTGTTTTCTGTGCTTTGAAAAAGCGCAACAGTGAGACCCCAATAGGGGCATTCATCGCAGGTCAAATGGCTGACATGACTTAGTGTCATTTGACGCTCTGCAATTGCGACAGTTTGTACCCTCCGATAGGCCTAATCCGTTCAAACTATTAGCATTCCCGACGCTCTTCCAAAATCCAATTTGGCTCACGTCGTGCATAACTAATGCCGAAGGGTGTAGGGAGCAGAGAGAAGCCTTGCGTGAAATGCGCAGGAGGAGTGTGAAATGGGCACGAGTTTTAGGAAGCCGGTAGCGCCATCAACCGATAAGCGCTGGAAGATCGTGGAAGCTACCATGCGCCGCTTGGGGAACCAATCGAACGGGTTGATCGAGGCGCTGCACACGGTGCAGGAGGCTTTCGGCTACCTGGACGCCGATTCACTGCGCTTTGTGGCCACGAGTTTGCGCGTGCCGCTGAGTCAGGCGTTTGGGGTGGCGACCTTCTATCACTATTTCACCATGAAGCCCCCGGGCAAGCACACTTGTGTGGTTTGCACCGGAACAGCCTGCTACATCAAGGGGGCGGGAAAGCTGCTGACGGACATGGAGAACCAGTACGGGATCAAGCCCGGAGAGACCACGGCGGACGGCAATGTTTCTCTCCTCACCGCTCGCTGCTTGGGGGCTTGCGGACTGGCGCCCGCTGTGGTGTTTGACGGCCAGGTGGCGGGGAAAATGAATTCCACAGACATGTTGGCGAAAGCTGGGAGGTGGGGGCAATGACGCCGGAAGAACTTGGCGAAATAACCGCCAAACAAGAGGAAGCGGAACGGCAATTCAAAAACCGTCTGCACGTCTGTACCGCAGCGGGTTGCCTCTCTTCCGGGAGCGACAAGGTCAAGGCGGCCCTGGAAAAGGAAGTTAAGGACCGCGGGCTTGAGCACGAGTGCAAGGTAAAGGGTGTGGGCTGCATGGGCCTGTGCGCCAATGGTCCACTGGTATCGGTGAAGCCGCGCAATGTGATGTATCAGGGCGTGACGGCGGACGACGCTGCGGACATCGTCAAGAGTCTGGACACCGAGCCGGTCGCGCGCCTCGAGTGCCCCACGGAAATGCCCTTCTTCCGCCGCCAAGTGAAGATCGTCCTGGAGAATTGCGGACGCGTTGACCCTGAGCAGATTGAGGATTACATCGCCGCGGGCGGATATGAGGCCCTGGTGAAAGCCCTCACGGAGTTTTCGCCCGGCGAAGTTGTGGAGCAGGTCCTACGCAGTGGTCTGCGGGGTCGTGGAGGGGCCGGTTATCCTACGGGGTTGAAGTGGGGCACGGTGGCGAAGGCCGATGCCGACAAGAAGTACGTGGTGTGCAACGCGGACGAGGGCGACCCCGGAGCTTTCATGGACCGCAGCGTCCTCGAAAGTGACCCGCACCGCGTGCTGGAAGGCATGGCCATTGCTGCCTACGCCGTAGACGCCCAACAGGGTTACATTTACGTGCGCGCCGAGTATCCCCTGGCCATCAAGAACCTTAAGATCGCCATCCGCCAAGCCCAAAATCTGGGATTGCTGGGGAACAACATTTTCGGCACAACGCACAGCTTCCATGTGGAATTGCGCTTGGGTGCGGGAGCCTTTGTTTGCGGTGAGGAAACGGCCCTGATCGCTTCCATCGAAGGCAAGCGTGGAACTCCCCGTCCCCGGCCGCCATTTCCCGCGGCGGAAGGGCTTTGGGGCTATCCCACCCTGATTAACAACGTTGAGACGTTCGCCAACATTCCTCCCATTCTGCGCAATGGCGGCGACTGGTTTGCCCGCATCGGAACGGAAAAGAGCAAGGGAACGAAGGTGTTTGCCCTGGCCGGCCGCGTCCAAAATACCGGTTTGATCGAAGTGCCCATGGGTATCACGCTGCGCGAGATCATTTTTGATATCGGTGGCGGGGTTCCTGACGGGCGCAACTTCAAGGCCGTGCAGACCGGCGGCCCCTCGGGGGGATGTATCCCGGCGGAATTTCTGGATATGCCGGTGGATTACGAGTCGCTCAAAAAGCTCGGCTCCATCATGGGCTCGGGCGGAATGATCGTGATGGACGATACCTCCTGCATGGTAGACGTTGCCAAGTATTTCATGGAGTTCTGCATGTCGGAATCCTGCGGCAAGTGTGTGCCCTGCCGCGCGGGGACCTACCAAATGCATAAACTTCTGGAAGAAATCACCGCCGGGAAGGCCACTGCACAGGATGTGCTGGTCCTTGAGGAATTGTGCGACCTGGTGATGAACACCAGCCTGTGCGGCCTGGGACAGTCGGCCCCCAATCCAGTGCTGAGCACCTTGAGGTATTTCCGCAACGAATATGATGCCCATGTGAATGAGGGCAAATGCCCGTCAGGCGTCTGTAAGATTCACAAGGAGGTGGAGGCTTGAGCCAAGCGGTTCGCGTAATCACATTGAATATGGATGGCCGCGACATCAGCGCGCGGGGCGACCAGACGATCCTCCAGGTGGCTCGGGAAAACAACATGCAGATTCCCACGCTCTGCCACATCACGGGCCTTTCCCGCGTGGGCGCCTGCCGCCTCTGCCTGGTTGAGGTAAAAGGCATCAACAAGCTGCTTCCCGCGTGCGTGACGCGCGTCGAGGAAGGCATGGAAGTCTCGTTAAACAGCGAGCGGCTCCGCAAATACCGAAGAGCGATTCTGGAATTGCTCTTTTCCGAGCGCAACCATGTGTGCGCCGTTTGCGTCTCCAACGGACACTGCGAATTGCAGAATCTTTCGCAAACGTTGGAAATGACCCACGTACACTTCCCCTACCGCTATCCCCGCCTACCCGTGGATGGGTCACACGAGCGGTTCGTAGTGGACCACAACCGCTGCATTCTGTGCACTCGCTGCGTGCGGGTGTGCGACGAAATCGAGGGAGCGCATACGTGGGACGTGCTCGGCCGGGGCGTGAATGCCCAGGTGATCACCGACCTTCACCAACCTTGGGGCGATTCGGAAACCTGCACAAGCTGTGGCAAGTGCGTCAACGTTTGCCCCACCGGTGCATTGGTGGAAAAAGGTAAGTCGGTGCGTGAAATGACGAAGCAAAGGCAATTCCTACCCTATCTGACGTTAATGCGGGAGAGACGCTGGTGAGTAAAGCACGCGTTGCAACTTTATGGTTGGATGGCTGCTCTGGCTGCCACATGTCGATTCTGGATATGGACGAGCGCCTGCTCGACTTGGCAGGGAAGATCGACGTCGTTTTCGGTCCGTACGTGGATCAGAAGGAGTTCCCGGAAAACGTCGACGTGGCGCTGGTGGAAGGCGCCGTGAGTAGCGACGAGGATCTGGAAAAGATTCGCAAGGTCCGCGCTCGTACGCGCTTGCTGGTTTCCCTCGGGGACTGCGCGGTCACCGCCAATATCCCGTCCATGCGGAATCCCTTTAAGGTTCAAGACGTATTGAACCGCGCGTATGTCGAGAACGCTACGCTCAATCCGGGGCCGCCCAAGTCAGGCGTTCCCACACTGCTTCCGCAGGCCCGGCCGATCCATGAGTTTGTCAACGTCGATGTCTACGTGCCGGGGTGCCCTCCCTCTGCCGACACCATCTTTATGGTGCTGACGGATATCCTGGAAGGGCGATGTCCCGAGCTGATGACGAAGACGAGGTTTGGAGCGTAGCGACTGTCCGGTGTCCGGAGTCCGGGATCGACAAGGCAGTGGCGAGTGACAACCTACGAGTGGGCAACAAGAAAACCGGACGCCGGGAGTCCGGGGTCATCTTGAATCTTAAGTTTTGAATCAGAAATGCCGAGACGGAGAGGGATGGCTAAGAAAAAAGCGATGAGTAAGCAGACGATAGTTATCAATCCGGTGACGCGGATCGAAGGCCACGGGAAGATTACGATTCATCTCGATGACCAGGGGAAGGTCGCGGATGCGCGCTTTCACGTGACGCAACTCCGCGGCTTTGAGAAGCTCTGCGAGGGCCGGCCGTTTTACGAAATGCCCTCGCTCATGGCGCGGACCTGTGGGATCTGCCCGGTCAGCCACCTCGTCGCCTCAGCGAAAGCCTGCGATGCAATCTTGGCGACCCGCATTCCCTCCACGGCGGTCAAGCTACGCACCATCTTAAACCTGGCGCAGATTGTGCAGTCCCATGCGCTCAGCTTCTTCCATCTTTCTTCCCCCGATCTTTTGTTGGGAATGGATTCCGACCCGGCGCGGCGGAACATTTTTGGTTTGGCGGAAGCTCATCCCCAGATGGCGCGAGATGGCGTGAGGCTACGGCAGATCGGGCAGCAGATCATCGAGAAAATGGCGGGGAAGCGCATTCACCCCGCGTGGGTGGTGGCAGGCGGAGTCAACGAGCCTCTCCCCGTGACGGTTCGCGACGAGATTCTGGCCGTCCTGCCGGAAGCCATGCAACTCGCACAAAATACACTTGATTGGTTCAAAACGGTTTTGGACCAGTTTCGCGAGGAAATTCGCACTTTCGCGAATTTCCCTACGTATTTTCTGGGATTGGTGAGCCCCACTGGGGAGCTCGAACATTACAATGGATTCTTCCGGGTGGTGGATTCGCGCGGCAACATCGTCGCCGACAAACTAGACGTACTCAACTACGCGGATTATATCGGCGAAGCTTGCGAGCCCGACAGTTACCTCAAATCTCCCTACTACAAGCCGCGCGGGTACCCCGAGGGGATATACCGAGTAGGGCCGCTTGCTCGTCTGAACATTGTCGACCGCTGCGGAACTCCCCGCGCCGATCAGGAATGGGCCGAATTTCGCGAGCTTGACCGCGGTGCGGTGCTCAGCTCTTTCTATTACCATTACGCACGGCTCATCGAAATCATTTACGGCATCGAGCGCATGGAGCAGTTGCTCCAGGAGCCGGATATCCTTTCCAAGCATGTCCGAGCATTTGCCGGGGTCAATAATCCGGAGGGCATCGGTGTGACTGAGGCCCCGCGCGGCACGCTGATTCACCATTACAAGGTGGATGAAAATGGGCTGATGATCTGGGCAAATCTCATTATCGCCACGGGTCACAACAATCTGGCGCTCAATCGGGGCGTTCTGCAAGTGGCAAAGCATTTTGTTAATGGCGAAAAGCTTTCGGAAGGAATGCTCAATCGGGTGGAAGCAGTGGTGCGGGCTTTCGATCCTTGCCTGAGTTGTTCGACTCATGCCCTTGGACACATGGCCCTCCAAGTCCAATTGTTGTCGCCCGATGGTGTGGTGCTGCACGAGATTCGACGGGGGTAGATCTGAGAGTCCGCAGTCCGAGGTCCGAGGTCCGGAGTCAGAGATGCGCGAACATGACTCGACGCGTCCACTCGGCTCTGATCGCATAGTCCAATAAACCGTTTGAGTTGCCCCGACTCCGAATTTCGGACCCCGGACTTTGAATACGATTCTTGCACCTCGAATCTTGAAGGCGGTGTATGGCAACGATCCGGCGCGTCGAAAATGTTCAGGCATGGCGGAAGGCTCGAGAACTCGTTCGCGAAATATACAAGTCATGCGCGGAAGGTCCTTTGGCGAGGGATTTCGGCCTCCGGAACCAAATGCGGCGCACCGCAGTTTCTTCCATGTCTAATGTTGCAGAAGGAGTGGCAAGAAAGAGTGACAAGGAGTTTGCCCGCTTTCTCGACATCGCCAGGGGCTCAGCTATCGAAGTGCAATCGTTGCTCTATGTCGCACTCGACGTGCATTACGTGGACGCGCATGAATTTGAAAGGTTGAATCGGCTTGCTTGTGAGGCCGTGTCTATTATCGGAGGCCTGACCTCGTATTTGCGGGGTTTTAGGCGGAGTCCGCAAGGCGGGCCCCGGACACGGTTTATGGACCCCGGACTTCGGACTCCGGACGCCGGACTTTCTTAGGAGCATTCCAATGGCCACGCTAACCTCTCTTCCGCTGGTAGAGTCGGAGCAGGAATTCTTAGACCGGGTGATCGCCGGGCAGCGCGGCCGGCCTGGCGCTCTGCTGGGCATCCTTGAAAAGGCTCAGGACCACAATCCCCGCAAGTTCCTTCCGCGCGAGACCCTCGAGTATATTGCCGCAAAGACGGACACCCCGTTGGCGCGAGTCTACAGCGTGGTAACGTTTTACGCCCTCTTCAACCTCGATCCCCAGGGAAAGAATACCATCTGCATTTGCCGCGGAACGGCTTGCCACACTCGCGGTTCGCGCGAACTGCTCGAGAGTCTGATGTTCAAGCTGGGGTTCCACAATCCCGACGACGAGTTGGCGGACAAAATCGCCCTCAATACCAGCGATGGCCAGTACACGATTCGAACGGTCGCATGCTTTGGCCAATGCGCTCTTGCTCCCGTGGTCGAGGTGAATCATGAAGTGTACGGCCATATGAATGAGCAAACGCTGCAACGCGAGCTGAAGCATTTGGGAAGGGAGACGGCAAAGAAATGACGCGCATCCGGGATTTAAGCACGTTCAGCACCGTTCGTGGAGCAGGGATGGCCAAGCTTCTTCCTTTTCGGCCGCGTATCGCCGTCGGGATGGGGACTTGTGGGGCCGGCAATGGCGCGGAAGGCGTTTATCATGCGTTTGCCGATTCCATCGACAAGCGCGGCCTCGATATCCATCTGGCCCGCGTGGGTTGCTTCGGTTTCTGCGCGCAGGAGCCGCTGGTGAATGTTTGGATCCCTGGCCGGCCCCTGGTGATTCTCCGCCGGGTGGAGAGCCAGCAGGTCGATGAAATCATTGACGACGTCATGATGGGGAATATTCCCACCAGCATGGCCCTGTGCAAGATTGAGGAATGGGACCATATCACCGCGCAGGTCAAGTACGGAAGCGGCTACGCCAATACTCCATCCTGGCGCGAAATCCCTTTCTTCAAGGGCCAGAAAAAGATCGTTTTGCGCAACTGCGGCCTGATCAACCCCGACGACGTGGAAGAGTACATCGCGGTAGGCGGCTATCAATCGCTCTACAACGTGCTCATCGACAACCGTCCGGATATGGTCATTGAACAAATTAAGGCTGCGAAGCTGCGTGGGCGCGGTGGGGCCGGCTTCTCCACCGGACAGAAATGGGATTTCCTGCGCAAGGCGGTGGCGGCGAAAAAGTTTATTATCTGCAACGCGGATGAGGGCGACCCCGGCGCGTACATGAACCGGAACGAAATCGAGAGCGACCCTCATTCGCTTTTGGAAGGAATGCTGATCGCTGGATACCTGACCGGCGCAACCATGGGCATCATCTATGTGCGCGCGGAATATCCGCTGGCCGTTCACCGGCTGGAACGCGCCATCGAACAGGCCAAGGAATACGGATTCCTGGGCGACGATATCCTCGGCCGCGGCTTTAATTTCAATATTGATCTTGTGGAAGGCGCGGGCGCCTTCGTTTGCGGTGAAGAAACGGCGCTGATCAACTCCCTGGAGGGCTTTGCCGGGCGCCCCCGGCCGCGCCCACCCTTTCCCGCGCAAAAAGGCCTTTGGGGATTTCCCACCAACATTAATAACGTTGAAACCTGGTACAACGTGGCGCCCATTATCGCCAAGGGCCCGGCGTGGTTCACCGAAACCGGCAGCGCCAAGAGTCCCGGAACCAAGGTCTTCTCTTTGGTGGGTAAGGTCAAGAACACGGGACTGGTGGAAATGCCTTTGGGGACGCCGCTCAATACCTTCGTCTACGACGTCGGCGAGGGTTCTTCCAGTGGACGCCCCGTCAAAGCGGTACAAACCGGCGGGCCTTCGGGCGGTTGCATCCCCCAGGAGATGTTTGACACGCCGGTGGACTACGAGACTCTGGCCAAACTCGGCTCCATTATGGGCTCCGGCGGCATGGTGGTGATGGACGAGGACAACTGCATGGTGGACGTTGCCCGGTACTTCATCGAGTTCACCCATTCCGAGTCCTGCGGGAAGTGTGTACCGTGTCGCGTGGGATTAGACAAGGGCCTCCGCATTCTTAACCAGTTCACTCAAGGAAAGGGGACCGAAGAAGATCTGAATAGCCTGGATGAACTAGGGCGCATGATTCGCGATACCTCCCTTTGTGGATTGGGGCAGACGGCCCCCAACCCGGTGCTCACCACCATGCGGCACTTCCGCCACGAGTTTGAGGACCATCTTCGCGCCCATCGTTGCCGCGCGGGCGTTTGCCAGGAATTGGCGCTGTCACCTTGCGAGAACAGTTGCCCATTGCATATGAATATCCCCCGTTTCCTTGAACTCTACAAGGAAGGCCGGCTGGAGGAAGCCTTTGAGTCCGTGATCCTCGATAACCCCCTCCCCGCATCCACGGGCCGCGTCTGCCAGCACCCCTGCGATAACCGGTGCCGCCGTCACTCTATGGACGAAGCGGTGAACATGCGCGAAGTACACCGCGTTATTGCGGACAACATCTTTCTTTCTGACCGTTTTGACGGCATGGTGGAGCGGGTCGTGGCGCGGAAGATGGCGGCTACGGGAAGGAAGATTGCTGTGGTGGGAGCCGGGCCCACGGGCCTGACCGCAGCTTTCTATCTCGCCTTGTTCGGCCACGAAGTTACTATTTACGAGTCGCACTCGGAGGCGGGCGGAATGTTGCGGTTTGCGCTGCCCGAATACCGCTTGCCCAAGGCCGTCCTCTCCAAGGAAATCGAATTGATTCGCCGACTGGGCGTCAAATTCGAGTTCAACAAAAATGTGGGGACGGATATATCCCTGAACGACCTCGGCCTCGATTTCGAGGCGGTGTTCCTTTCCATCGGAACCTGGAAAGAGGCCTGGGTTTACCTACCGGGAACCGAGTTGAAGGGCGTGATGCCAGCGCTCCCGTTCCTGGAAGGCATCGCCAAGAACGATCCCGTCCCTCTCGGGCAACGGGTGGCAATCGTTGGCGGTGGCAACGCCGCCATCGATTCCGCCCGCACGGCCCTGCGCCGAGGGGCGACGGTGACGGTGATTTACCGCCGCGAACGCAAAGATATGCCGGCGATCCATGAAGAAGTGGAAGCTGCGGAGCAGGAAGGCGCCCACTTCGTCTTTCTGGCTACGCCCCATCGTATCGTAGGAGAGAACGGCGCAGTGAAGGCCATCGAGGTGCTTAAAACCCGCCTTGGCGAGTTCGACTCCTCGGGCCGCCGCCGACCCATTGCCACCGAAGAAGTTCAGAGCTACAAGTGCGATACCGTGATTCTGGCCGTGGGCGAGGCCGTGGATCGCGACTTCTGCAGGGCTTCCGGCCTGAGTATTCATGAGAATGGCACGCTCGAGTACAACCGCTATACACTCGAAACCAGCCGCGAAAAATTCTACGCCGGCGGCGACCTAATCTCCGGCGCGTCCAATGTTTCCAACGCTATGGGTTATGGCAAGAAAGCAGCGCGCTTTATCGACCAGCGCTTGATGGAAGAGGTTCGAACCCAGGAGTTTTTAACGCACTTCGACTACGACCAGAAGCCGCCGGAGCACGTCAGCGAAAGCCCGCGCCATCATCCCCATCCGCTGGCCGCCAAGCAGCGGGTGAAGGACTTCCAGGAGTCCGTCCTCGCGCTCACGGCCGAAGAGGCCGTGGAAGAGGCCAGCCGCTGCTTGCGGTGCGACATTCGAGAGAACGGAGCGGTGCCAAGCCACCGGTAAGGATCGGGTGATCCGGTGATCGGGAGATCGGGAGAACGAAGGAACGGTGATTTGTACCGTTGAGATGGGACTAGGCGATGCTTGACAGGCATTTTGCGCTTCGGGACCGAACTAAGCGGTTTGCCTTACGTGTGATCAAGCTCTGCGATTCGCTGCCCAGGAGTGACGCCGGCCGCACGATCAGCCGCCAGCTCCTGCGCTCAGGGACGTCGGTAGCGGCAAACTATCGTGCTGTCGGCCGCGCACGCTCCCAGGCTGAGTTCGTCGCCAAAACGGGAGTGGTTATCGAGCAGGCTGACGAATCCGTACTCTGGCTGGAGCTTCTCGCGGAGGCCGGGATTATTCCCCAACATCGCCTCACCGAGCTCACAGCCGAGGCGAATGAACTTGTCGCCATCTTTGTGGCGTCGCAACAAACCGCCAAGCGAACATCAATGAAGAGATCGCGCCGGGTTGTTTGCTCCTCCGATCTCCCGATCACCCGATCTCCCGATAAGGAGAATCAGTATGCCCCAGGAACTCTCAGTACGCATTGACGGCGAGCTTTGCCGTGCCAGCGAAGGCCAGACGATCCTGGACGTCGCACGCGCAAACAAGAAGTACATTCCTACACTCTGCTTCCTGGAGGGGTTGACTCCGTCGGGATCGTGCCGCCTGTGCCTCGTGGAGGTCGCCGGTGTCGGGCGCTTGCTTCCCGCGTGCACCACTCCCATCCAGAATGGCATGTCGGTAAATACCAATTCGGAGAAGCTTTTGCGGCATCGCCAGATGGCAGTGGAGTTTCTTCTCCTCGAGCGCAATCACTACTGCTCCGTTTGCGTGAGCAATAATCACTGCGAGTTGCAAGCCATGGCCCAGCGCCTGGGAGTAACCCACGTCCGCTTTCCTTACAACTACCCAAAGCTGACGGTAGATGTTTCGCATGAACGCTACATCCTTGATCACAACCGCTGCATTCTTTGCACTCGCTGCGTGCGAGTGTGTGCGGAGGTGGAAGGGGCGAATGTGTGGGAAGTCAGCGCTCGGGGCATCAACTCGCGGTTGGTGGCGGAGCTCGCCGGGCCATGGGGGGAGTCGAAATCCTGTACCAAATGCGGAAAGTGCGTACAGGTGTGCCCCACGGGAGCGCTGGCGGAAAAAGGCCTGGCGGTGGAAGAAATGACCAAGAGCTATGACAACATTAAGTGGCTCGCCGCCAAACGGGGAGTACACGCATAGAGCGGGTCCGGACTTGAGAGGTATACATGAAGAAAGCACGTGTTGCTACATTGTGGCTCGACGGTTGCTCCGGCTGCCATATGTCGATTTTGGATATTGACGAGGCCATCGCTTCGGTCGCGCAGAAGGCTGACATCGTGTATGGCCCGCTCGTCGATGCCCAGGAGTTTCCCGAAGACGTGGACGTTACCCTCGTCGAGGGCGCAGTCTCCAGCCAGGACGACCACGAGAAAATAAAGCGTGTTCGCGAAAACACCCGCCTGCTGGTGGCGCTTGGTGATTGTGCGGTGACCAGCAACGTGCCGGCCATGCGCAATCCCATTCCGGTCAAAAAGCTTCTGGAGAGAATCTACATTCAGGGCGTTGACGACAAGCCCCGCATCCCCACTGATGGCGTTCCAGCCCTGTTGAAGCGCGCTGTACCCTTGCATGAAGTGGTGAAGGTCGACTTGTTCGTGCCCGGCTGCCCGCCCCCGGCCGCAGCCATCGGCTACGTGCTGGGTGAGTTGCTCGACGGGCGGGTGCCGGACTTGACCTCGAAAGTGAAATTTGGATAAAGAACGCAGAAAGCAGTAGGCAGGAAGCAGAAGGCGAAAAAGGCCGGTGGGTCTACAAGGTCGCTCATGATTTCAATATTGCGGTGGGGGGAGGAAATACCGGTAGGGAATGTTGCTCATGATCGACGGTAGGGGGCAGGCGAAGATCGAACATCCCGAAAGATTCGCCCCATCTTCGTAGCAAGCAGCATAGCAACGCTTCCTTACTTTCCGCTTACTGCCTAGTGCTTTCTGCCTACTGCTTTAAGAAGGGGTACCGATGAAGAAAATAATGATCAACGCTGTCACGCGAATTGAGGGCCATGCCAAAATCTCGATTCAGCTTGACGATAGCGGACAGGTGTCGGGCACACAACTTCACATCACCCAGGTGCGGGGATTTGAGAAATTTACGGAGGGACGCCCGTATTACGAGATGCCTTCCATCACAGCGCGCATTTGCGGAATTTGCCCCGTCAGCCATCTGCTCGCTTCCTCCAAAGCCTGCGACGCCATCATGAGCGTTCGAATCCCTGAAACCGCGGCAATGCTGCGGGAGATCCTGCATTGCGGCCAGTTTGTGCAGTCACACGCTCTGAGCTTCTTCCACCTTTCCTCGCCTGATCTTCTGCTGGGAATGGATTCGGATCCTGGGCGCCGCAACGTTTTGGGAGTCCTTGAGAAGTTTCCCGACATCGCCCGCGACGGAATCGCCTTGCGGAAGTTTGGGCAGGAAGTAATTTCCGGCCTTGCGCAGGAACGCATCCATCCCTCCTGGACTGTACCTGGCGGAGTGAACGCTCCCCTGCAACCCGCTGTGCGCGACAAGATCCTTGCCGGCTTGCCCGATGCCAAGTCGATCGTTCGCCGGACCCTGAAATTTTTCAAGGGAGTGCTCGACCAGTTCAAGGAGGAAATCGAGTTTTTTGGGAACGTCCCCACGATGTATGCCGGTTTGGTGGATGCGGCGGGGAAACTCCAGCACTACGATGGCGGCATCCGCTTCAAAGATGCCGAAGGTAAAATCGTGGCGGATCACGTTCCAGCCAGTGACTACAAGAATTTTATTGGCGAGGCGAGCCTTTCCAATTCATATTTGAAGGCGCCTTACTACAAACCCATTGGGTTGCCGGACGGAGTTTATCGCGTCGGACCCCTGGCGCGGCTGAATGTTGCCAAGAGTTGTGGGACGCCGCTAGCTGATGTCGAGTTCGCCGAATTCCACCAGCGCCTGGGAAAGATCGTGCCGAGCTCTTTCCACTTCCACTATGCCCGGCTGATTGAGGCCCTGTATGGGTTGGAGCGCATGGAAGCCCTGCTGAATGATCCGGCGGTGTTGGGCAAGCAAATTCGCGCCCACGCTGGCGTGAATAACCTGGAAGGCGTGGGCATGATCGAAGCACCGCGCGGCATTCTGATTCATCACTACAAGGTGAACGAGGAGGGTGCCATCACGTGGGCGAACCTCATCGTGGCGACGGGCCATAACAATCTGGCCATCAATCGCAGCATCGATCAAGTGGCGCGGCATTTCGTCGACGGGAAGCACCTGAAAGAGGGGATGCTGAATCGGGTTTCCGCCATCGTGCGCGCTTATGACCCCTGCTTTAGCTGCTCTACCCATGCTGCCGGCCAAGTGCCCTTGCACATCCAGTTAATGGGCCGGGACGGGACCTTGCTCGATGAATTGAGAAGTTGATGAAGAAGTCGGGTGTCCGGGGTCCGAAGCCGGGGGGCAAGGGAACTAAGGTCGAACCTCGAAAACCGAACACTGGCCGGAGTTCGAACGCTTTGGGAGTTTCGAGTTTGGATTTTCGGATTTCGAGCTCCATAGCCCGATCCCGGACCTCGGACCCTGGACCCCGGACTCTGATCATTGGATACGGTAATCCCCTGCGGAGCGACGACGGCTTTGGGTGGCACGCCAGCCGATTGCTTGCCCAGGCGCTGCCCCAAGAAGACATCGAAGTTATTACCTGTCATCAACTTACGCCGGAACTTGCCGAACCACTTAGCCATTGCCAGCGCGCCGTGTTCATCGATGCCGACGCCGCAGGGCAGCCGGGGGAAGTTCATCGCCGCGCCACTCGCGCGCAAGCGGCTACGTCTTCAGCATTTACCCATACGTGCACACCGTCTGGGTTGCTCGACAGCGCCCAACAGCTTTTTGGCCATCGGCCTAAGACAATCGTCATCACCGTTTCCGCGCAGTCCTTCGAGTTTGGGGAATCGCTTTCGCCCGCTGTTTCTGCCGCCCTCCCCAAGGTCGTAGAGCAAGTCTGCCGATGGCTGGGGATCGCGAGGGCAAGCCCTGGCGAGTGAGAAACTGCGGAGTAGCTCCACTTGGCCGTCTTATCAGTACAGCGCTGGCAGGAAGAGGTTTCACTCCGGAACTTGAGGCCTTCCCGGTGCTCGTCATTTGTGGACACCCTGAAATACCCCGATAGTCCCGGAGAGTCCGTGTTAATTAACCCAAACCACGGGGGGAAATCCTGCACTTGGCGGGAAGGGTTGCCAGTTGATTCGTCGATCTGAATCCGTCTGGTGCGAATCCCACTGCTGCGAAATTCAACGAATCACGGCGGGCCCACACTCATCTGCATAATTCCATTTCGCCGATATGAAGTTATTCAACGGTAACTGTCGGTTTTGTCCGACTCTGAGCCTAGGTCCAGTCGAGTTTTCAGCCAACCCTCCAAATTGCTCGCTCCTCGACAAAGTGACCGCGAATTTGCACGCATCGGTCATCTTGGCCCCCGCCTTGCTCACACTCTTCTTCTAAGTCGGTCTCGTCGGGGGTGTATCGTCGTGACGATTTTCCCCACGCCCGCTTACCCTCGGTCAGCCGTCGAACCCCTCATTACTACGCTCACCAGCAACCTCCGGGGCCATCGCCCACAGTCACCCACAAGTCAGGGGAGGGAATCCGCATGGCGGTAAAAAGCCTCATCAAGTATGAAGTCGAGCGCGACCCGGTATTTGCCAAGTGGGTTACCGGCGTCATGGGTGGCGAGCGCATCCGCAATTGCATCCAGTGCGGACTGTGCAGCGCCAGTTGCCCGCTTTCGCCTTACATGGACCTCACTCCGCGGCGCTTGATCCACATGGCGCGCGAAGGCTTCAAGCGCGACGTTCTGGAAAGCTTCACCATCTGGCTGTGCACGAGTTGCTATTCTTGCACAGTGGAATGCCCGCGCCGCATTCGGGTGACCGACGTCATGTACGCGCTGAAAAGGCGCGCAATCGAAGACGGCGTCTACCCCCGGCGGTTTCCCATTCCCGTCCTGGCCAGCGAATTCGGAAATATGATCCGGAGGAACGGCCGGGTGACAGAGTCATGGTTGGTCGTACGAGTCTTCTTGAAGACCGCGATCATGAGGTTGCTGGGGATGTCGAAGTTAGGGACCAAGCTCTTCCTCACCGGGCGCATGGAGATTCTGCCTGCAACTATCAAAGGTCACAAACAACTTCAGACTATGCTCGACGCCGTTGAGGCGCACAAGAAGGAGGTGGCGGCGTGAAACGATACCTCTACTACCCCGGTTGTTCGCTACGAGGAACGGGCAAGGCGTACGAAGAATCGCTGCTGGCGGTCTTTAAGGCGCTAAACATCGAGCTGGAAGAACTTGAGGATTGGAATTGCTGTGGCGCCACCGCCTACATGGCCATCGATGAGGTGAGTTCCTTTGCCCTGGCCGGTCGAAACCTGGCCATCGCCGAGAAAAAGAATCTCGATCTTCTGGCGCCGTGCAGTGCCTGTTTTCTCGTCCTCAACAAAACCCAGCGGTACATTAAGGAATACCCCAAGGTAACGGAGACGCTGGAGCACGGCTTCAAGGCCGCGGGTCTCGAGTATAAAGGCACCGTCAAGGTCCGGCATCCCCTCGACGTTCTTATCAACGATATAGGAATGGACCAGATCAAGGCGTGCATTAAGACGCCGCTCACCGGACTCAAGGTGGCGCCCTACTACGGCTGTCAGATCGTTCGCCCCTACGCCACGTTCGACTTGATGTACTACCCCGTGACGATGGACAAGCTCCTGAAGGCGGTGGGTGCAGAAGTGGTGGACTACCCCTTGAAGACGCGCTGTTGCGGGGGAAGCCAAAAGGGCACACTGCCGGAAGTCGGCCTATCGCTCATCCACATTCTCTTGAAGGAAGCGCGGCGCCGCGGAGCGCACATTCTTTCCACCATTTGCCCTCTCTGCCAATTCAATTTGGATGCATTTCAGGACGAAGCCGCGAAGAAGTACGGCGATATCTCCATGCCGGTCGTCTACTTCACCCAACTTCTCGGCTTGGCATTCGGCTTCTCCGCCAAGGAACTCGGGCTCGAACGCAATATTGTTGCGGCCAAGCGAACGCTCGCAAAGTATGCGCCGGCAGCGGCGTAGCTCCGAATAAATGCGTATCATGAGGTGAACCCAATGGAAGCTGGGAATGGTCATTTGCGAATTGGCGTCTATGTCTGCCATTGCGGGACAAACATTGCGGCCACGGTGGATGTTAAGGCGGTCGCCGATTACGCGGCAGGCTTACCGGGGGTCGCGGTGGCTCGTGAGTACAAGTACATGTGCTCCGACCCCGGGCAGAAGTTGATCCGGCAGGACATCGAGGAGTTCAAGCTGAACCGGGTGGTGGTGGCATCCTGTTCGCCCTTGCTGCACGAGGAGACATTTCGCGGCGCGGTGGCGAAGGGCGGCCTGAATCCCTTTTGCTTCCAAATGGTGAATATTCGCGAGCACGATTCCTGGGTGCATCTGGATCACCAGAAGGCGACGGAAAAAGCGCAGGCCCTGCTGCGCGCTGCCATCCGTCGCGTGGCGCTGCACAAACCCCTAGTGAAGAAGCGCGTCCCCATCGATCCCAACGTACTGATCGTGGGCGGTGGCATCGCGGGCATCCATGCGGCACTCACTCTGGCCAATGCCGGCAAGCATGTTTACCTTGTCGAGCGCGAACCCACCATTGGTGGGAACATGGCGAAATTCGACAAGACCTTCCCCACGCTCGATTGCGCCGCGTGCATCCTGACGCCCAAGATGACGGCGGTGAAGAAGCATCCCAACATAACCCTTTGGACGCTTTCCGAGGTGACTCAAGTGCAAGGGTACGTGGGGAATTTTGAGGTTTCCGTCACCCGCCACCCTCGCTACATCAATGAAGACCTTTGTGTGGGCTGTCTGGAATGCATCGAGGGGTGCGTTTACAAGCAGGCGAAAGTATCCGATGAATTCAACCTGGGTTTGGGCAAACGCAAGCCCATCTACATCTCCTTCCCCCAGGCCGTGCCGCAAATCCCGGTCATTGACCCCGAAACCTGCATCGACTTCAAGAGTGGGCGCTGCAAAAAGACTTGCATCGAGGCTTGCGGCGACCGTCATGCCGTGGACCTGAAGCAGCAGTCGAAGCAGGAAACAATCAAGGTGGGGGCTATCATTTTGGCGACGGGATATCAGCCCTTTGATGCCCGCAAGGTGCCGGATTACGGCTACGGCGTGTATCCCAACGTCTACACCGCTCCGGAAGTGGAACGCTTAATCAACGCCTCGGGCCCGACCGGCGGGGAAGTGATTATGCGCGATGGCCGCAAGCCGCAGGCCATCGGAATCATCCACTGTGTGGGCTCCCGCGACGAAAACACCAACAAGTGGTGCTCGCGCGTCTGCTGCATGTACAGCTTGAAGCTGGCGCACTTGCTCAAAGAGCGTACGGGCGCGGAGGTTTATCAATTCTATATCGATATGCGGGCGCCGGGTAAGGCGTACGAGGAGTTCTACCACCAGCTCTTGGCGGAAGGCGTTCACATGATCCGCGGCCGCGTGGCGGAGGTCACGGACTGGGCGATGACCAAGGAAGAGGAAGGGAAGCTGGTGATGCGCGCCGAGGATACGCTGATATCGTTTGTGCGGCGCGTGCCCGTGGACATGGTGGTGCTTTCGGTGGGACTGGTTCCCCAGGAAGACGCCAAGGACGTCCGGCGCCTCTTCAATATCAGTTGTTCCGCGGAAGGCTGGTTCCTGGAGCGACATC
>CAZCVY010000057.1:0-35696 GCA_964501985.1 uncultured Acidobacteriota bacterium
CCCTTGCCCGGCGCCGCCAGCCAGGCGTCGGGATGGAATTCGTTGAGGGCATAGGTCCGCGCCACCACTCCGAGATCCACTTCCAGCTCCCACCTGTTCTCGGCTTCGCCGGCAGCTTCCGGAAGGGTCAGACGGTAGACGCTGAGAGGTTCGACGCGCAGGGGGTTCTCCCGGCCGTGATACAGGGTCAGTCCGCAAACCACTAGCGGGGCGTCACTTACCGCTTCCAGACGCAGCGACTTCAGAGGACGCGAAGGGTCAGGGTTCTGTGCTGCCCACACCCACAGGAAGGCGGGCAGGCGCCCGCTTTTCGGCTGAAGGGGGAAGCGGCCGTCCTGCAAACCATACTGGAGGTATCCCCACAGGGTGCCATCGCTAAGGGGGTCGGTCAGCCTCCTCGGTGCGTCCTGAAGGTGAGGGAGAGCCGCATAACAGAGGTGGCCCCATAAAATGGAAGGCGCGCTGACTTCGAAGCGACGGCGAACGGGAAAGACATGTTCGGAGCCATCGTCGTGAACCAATCGAGCCTCGGCCAGGCGTTCGCCCATTTTTTCGGATACGTCTTCCCCAATCCGGGGATGTTCGTTCGGGTCCCAGTCACAGAACGCGGCCAGGCAGACAAAGTTGGCGGCGTGATTCAAGGAGACCTCGAGTGTTCGCGTTGCCCAGGGTTCGCTCCGGGTGCTCAGGACCACCCAACCTTTTTGGTCCCACCCGCCGGGACCGAGAAAAAAGGGAATTCCGCGCAACCTCTGGCGGCCTGCGGGCGTGCGAATAAGCCCCGGGTGGCCAGCGTAACCCTGCAAGGATTTGGCCTGTTCTCGCGGCCCGAAGTCCTCAGGAGAACAGTTGAAGAATGGGGTTAGGTCGATGGGTGTGAAGCTCCCGGAGTTGTAGGCCTGACTCGACTCAGAACGTGATCTGTCTTCGCCGCCCCCCTCCTTGGGTGACGCACGGCTCACCAACCGAATGGCGGGAACCGCGGTTCCCGCCGCCGTCAGGAAAGTCCGGCGAGAATAATGTCTTTCACGCTTGGGTCGCATGTTGAGCCTCCCGGAAAGATCCCTGATACCTGCTTGCCGTCGGCTACACGCCTTATTGGCCGAGCCGAGCAGACAGAGCAAAATCCACACCCTCAAGCCTCGTGTAGCTGAGGCATTGTATCCGCATATCCGCTGAGGTGAACAGCCTTTCCTCCCAGCAGGGCACGGTCATCGCGCCCTGATGGCCGCTGGACGGGCAGGTCCGCACGTTTATGGAAGCGCAAATCTCATTCAGACGCTCCTCACGCATGATTTGGTCGATGCGTTGTGGCTGAAGATACATCCGATTACGTTGGGCGGTGGAAAACGACTGTTTGCCGATGGCACGGTCCCGGCGGCTTTCAAGGTGACGGAAGGCACAGTCACCTCGAAAGGTGTCATTATCGTCAATTACGAGCGTGCGGGCGAAGTCCCAACCGGAAGTCTATAGACACTCGCGCCGCGTTGGGCGCAGGCTTCGCCGCTGGCGAGTGAGGCGCTGCAACGAATCGCATGGAATCATTTGTTGGCTTCCGAGGATTGCCGCTTCGATGGCGCCGCAATGCTTGGTCTCGCAACGCGCGATCCATCTCGGGCGGCACGCCCCGGACGGTGTATTGAGTGAGTTTTTGCCTGCGAGCCATGCCTGCACGCTGGCATGACATGTCGCCGGGAAGAAATCAGTGGGGCGACTCCGGCGCCAGCAGGAGGATCTTCCCAATGCCGCCTTTCTCCCCCAGCACATGTGCTTCTGCCGCATCGCGCAACGGCATCCGGCGGCCAATAGGCAGAACGAACTTGCCATCGCGCACGTCATCGGCAAACTCACGCACCTTGGAGGGATCAGGCCGCGTGCCCACGCGGGTAATCCTCACTGTCGGATTTTGGGCCGCCGCGCTTTCCGGCAAGACCGAGGCGTACCCAAACGCGCCGCCCTGCCTTACCTTCGCGATCAGCTTCGCTCCGACGGCGCCGCCCACGGTGTCCGCAATGGCATCGACCGGGCGGAATTTCTCAATGGCTTGATCGTCATCAATTGCGAGCACGTCAGAGACACCGAGCGAACGGGCGTCTTCCAGGTCTTTCCCGCGAACACCGGCAATCACCTGCGCGCCGATCTTTTTCGCCGTATGCACCGCCGCGCGCCCCACACTGCCCAGCGCCCCGGTGATCAGCACAACCTGCCCCTTTTCTACATTGGTCGCAAGGCGCACGAGCTGGTCACCCGTGAGCGAAATCAGCGGGATCGCGGCCGCGTCCGCCAGGTCCACACCATCCGGCAGATGGGTGACGTCTGAATCGTCCACTGCTACCAACTCGGCATAGGTCGCGTTGGAGAGCGCCAGAACACGGTCGCCGGCCTTGAAGTGCTTCACATTGGCGCCTACCGCCCGTACGACGCCACTGACGTCGCGACCCAGAATTGCGGGAAACGACAACGGAAAACCCTTCTGCAGAATCCCTGAACGCAACTTCCAGTCAATCGGATTGACGCTAGCGGCGGCGGCCGCGATCAGTACCGTGCCTCCGCTGATCTGCGGCGAGGGGACGTTGTCTTCAAACTTCAGCTTCTCGGGACCGCCATACTCATGCAGCACCACTGCCTTCATTGCGTATTCTCCTACCCCAGATGTTCAGACCTATCTCTCGCGAGATCATACCCCGCCCCAAGCCTCATTTCAACGAAGGGGAAAAACCAGTGTAGAATAGTAAGCGACTTCATCGATAAAGGGAAACGTCTGTCAAGGGGTGTAGCGTATGGGCACCATGCGGGGTGGCGGGATGGGCATGAGCGCGCGCGCGGAGCGGACGTCGCACGGGCGATCGACGCGCGCGGGGCTGGCGGATTTGCCCAAGCGCAAACCCAGCCTGAAGAAGCTCTGGCCGCAGGTATGGGCGCTGGTGGCCCCACGGAAATGGCTCATCGTTTTAGGATTGGGACTTATGGCCATCAACCGCGTGGCTGGCCTGGTCCTGCCCTATACCAGCAAATCACTGCTTGACGGGGTGCTTTCGCCGCTTCACCCGCATCCGGAGCGATTGCTCCGCATCATTGCGCTGGTTTTCTCGGCCATGGTAGTTCAGGCCATCACCTCTTTTTCGCTGACGCAACTGCTCTCGAAAGCCGGCCAGCGGCTGATTGCCGAAATGCGCCGGCAGGTACAGAGGCACGTCGGCCTGCTCTCGGTCGCCTACTATGATAGCAACCGCACCGGCACGCTGGTGGCGCGCATCATGACCGACGTGGAGGGCGTGCGCAATCTCGTGGGGACGGGCCTGGTTGATTTTGTTGGCGGCATGCTGACCGCCGTGCTGGCGTTTCTCTATCTCATGCACTTGAGCGTCACCGTTACGCTGACGGTATTCACGGTGGTCGGCGCGTTCGTCTTCGTCTTGCAGTACGGCTTCAAAATGATTCGCCCCATCTTCCGCGAGCGGGGCAAAATCAACGCGGAGGTTACCGGACGGTTGACCGAGTCGCTGGGGGGAGTGCGGGTTATCAAGGGCTATCACGCGGAAGAGCGCGAGGCCGGAGTCTTCGCCGTAGGGGTGGAGCGGCTGCTCGCCAATGTGATGAAGTCGCTGACCCTTACCAGCACCCTCTCGGCCGCCTCCATGACGGTGTTGGGTCTGGTTTCGTCGGTGGTGATGTGGCTTGGCGGGCATCGCGTGCTGGCCAATACCTGGACGGTCGGCGACTACTTCAGTTACAACATGTTTATCGCCTTCATGATTGCACCGGTATTTCAGATTGTGAATATCGGCACGCAATTAACGGAAGCTTTTGCCGGCCTGGACCGCACCAACGAGATCATGGCCGAGCTGGAAGAGAATAAGAGCCCGGAGCGCATCGTAAAAATGCCGCCTATTCAGGGCACGGTGCGCTTTGAAAATGTGGAGTTTGCCTATGACCCGGAGAAGCCAGTGCTCCACGGTATCAGCTTTTTGGCGGAGCCGGGAATGGTGACGGCGCTCGTGGGATCTTCGGGATCGGGAAAATCCACGATCATCAGCCTGTTGTGCGCCTTCCATACGCCGACGAAGGGGCGAGTGCTGGTGGACGATGTGGACCTTGCCCACGTGGATCTGAACACCTTTCGCTCGCAGTTGGGCGTGGTGCTTCAGGATTCATTTCTTTTCGACGGCACGATTCGGGAGAACATTCTGTTTTCACGGCCGGATGCGAGCGAGGAGCAGTTTCTGTTTGCCTGCCGCACCGCTCGCGTCGACGAGTTTGCCGAGCGCTACCCTGAGGCCTACGACACCATTGTGGGCGAACGAGGCGTAAAACTGTCGGGCGGACAACGGCAGCGGCTTTCCATTGCCCGCGCGCTACTGGCGGAGCCGCGCATCCTCATCCTCGACGAAGCCACCAGTTCGCTAGACTCCGAATCAGAGGCCATGATTCAGGCCGGGCTGAATCAACTGATGAAGGGGCGCACGACCTTCGTCATCGCCCACCGGCTCTCAACCATTCGCCGCGCCGACCAAATTCTGGTGGTTGAGCAGGGACTTATCGTCGAGCGCGGCAACCACGCGGAGCTCTTCGCGCTCGGCGGGCGCTACTATGACCTTTACACCCGTCAGCACGGGCTGGAAGCGAATCTGTTCCTCGCGCCCGGCGAGGGGGACGTGGTGCCCGCGTAATCAATGCGGAGAAATCATCCGGGTGTCTGGCGACGAGGCCACGAAGGCTTTCAAGGTTGGGGCAGAAGTTCCACTTTGGCGGCGCTCGAGGCCGCTTGCGCCTTGAAAGCTCCCCGGATTTCCGCCAATGGAAATGCTTCGATACGGAGTCTCTCCAAGCCCATCTGCGGTAGAAGGCTGACCGCGCGCCCGTGCGTGTAGGGGTTGATGAACGAACCGATCACGGTCAGCTCGCGCGCATAAATGTCAAAGGGGCGCACGGTGGCGGTCGCCTGCATCGGGGCGCATCCGAAAACCAGAATCGTGCCTCCCCGCGCGGCCATAGCGATCGCTTGCGTGAATGTGGCGGAGGAGCCCACAGCATCGATGACAAAATCAAACCCTTCGCCGTGTGTCGCTTCTAAAGCGTGGTGCTCACCTTCTGGGGTCGGACTCACCGCAGTGTCCGCTCCAAATTGCAGGGCGCTCTTCCGTCGGGATTCCTGTGGCTCGCTCGAGACGATCAACCCCGCGCCAGCCAATCGCGTGAGACGCGTCAGCATCAAGCCAATTAGCCCCGCGCCGATCACCAGTACCGTCGATCCGGATTGAATGGCCGCCCGATCCATGCCGTGAACGCAACAGGCCAGTGGCTCCGCAAGGCAACCCAGCCGCGCGTCCAAGTGGGAAGGCAGCGGGTAAACAACTCGCGCCTGCACCGCCATGGCTTCGGCAAAACCGCCATTCATGTGCACACCGTAAGCCCGCAGGTCAGAGCATAAGTGCTCGCGGCCGGTCCGGCAATAGCGGCAGACCCCGCAGTAGGTGTTGGGCTGCACCGTTACGAGGTCGCCTTCTTTGAGGCCCTTCACGCCCGCGCCCACGGCATCGATGATGCCGGCAATTTCGTGGCCCAAGACCACCGGGGACGGCGCTGGAAACTCACCTTTGAAAATGTGAGCGTCAGTGCCGCACAGCCCCACCGCTTGGGGACGAATCCGCACTTCGCCCGGTCCGGGGTCGGGCGCCGGCACTTCGTCTAAGCGCAGGTCGCCCACACCGTGAAACCGCATCGCTTTCATCGTCGAGCCGAGGGATGAAAAAGTGAAAGAGCTTGATGAATCTGGCATGAAGGTTCCTCCTTCAGAGCAACCAGGAACGGCGAAGTCCACATTACGAATCGGCACGGGCCAATGCCTTTCCAGAGACGTTGAATAAGTGCGTTGCCTCGGCGCGCACGCGAAATGCCACATGGTTGCCAATCCGCGCCAGGGTGTCACCGTCAGTCTGTGCGACCACCGTTGTTCCGTCCACGAGCCGCGCGTAAAGATACGCCCGCGGTCCCAAGTGCTCCACCGCTTCGATTTCGCCCTGTAACTCGCCCTCCGCACCCACGGTTAAGTGCTCCGCCCGGACACCCAGCTTTATTTTCTCGCCGGCGCTCAACTTCTCGGCCGGCGCGGGTACGGTCACGAACGCGCCATTGGCGAGCATCAAGGTCAGTCGTCGCACGTCCGCGGCTTTAATCTCCGCCTCCAGTAGATTCATTTTCGGCGCGCCAATGAATCCTGCCACGAAAAGGGTTGCCGGGTGCTGGTAGAGCTCCAGCGGAGAACCTAATTGTTCAACCTTCCCTTGGTTGAGCACAACAATCCGGTCGGCCATGGTAATGGCTTCCAGTTGGTCGTGCGTGACGTAGATCATGGTGGTGTTGAGTTCGCGATGCAACCGCACGAGCTCGAGGCGCATTTGGCCTTGCAGCGCGGCGTCGAGATTCGAAAGCGGCTCATCCAGCAGGAACGCCTTCGGCTGACGGACCATCGCGCGGCCAATGGCGACGCGCTGCAATTGACCACCCGAGAGCTGGCGGGGCTTTCGTTCCAGCAGCGGTTCCATTTCCAGGACGCGCGCGACGGCGCGGACCTTCTGCTCGCGCTCCGCCTTTGGCACTCCGGACAGGCGCAGGCTGAAGCCCATGTTTTCCGCCACGGTCATGTGCGGGTAGAGCGCGTAGCTCTGAAACACCATCGCCAGTCCGCGCTTGGAGGGAGGCACATCCCGCGCGGGCGAGCCATCGATCAGCACCTCGCCTTCGCTCACTTCCTCAAGTCCGGCGATCATGCGCAGCAACGTCGATTTGCCGCTGCCCGAGGGCCCCACAAACGCGATGAACTCATGGTCCTGGATCAGCAGGTCGATGCCATGAATCACTTCGTGGTCCCCGAACCTCTTACGCACGTTCCGCAATTCCACGGTCGCCATAAATTTCTACCCAGTTTGGACAAGATCCAGTTTAAATCCCTGAATGTCGGCGTAAAGCCGCCTCTACTTTACCGCTCCGAAAGAAAGGCCACGCACCATTTGCCTCTGGCTGATCCACCCAAAGATCAGGATTGGAGCAATCGCCAAGGTAGAGGCTGCCGAGAGCTTCGCCCAGAAAAGGGCCTCCGGGTTGGAAAATGATGCGGTGAAGGCGGTGAGCGTTGCGGCCTTGACCGTCGCCAGGTTCAAGCTCCAGAACGCTTCGTTCCAGCAGAGAATAATGGAAAGCAGCGCCGTCGCGGAGATGCCCGGCGTGCACAGCGGCAACAGCACACGCATCAATTCCTCGGTTTGGGTCGCGCCATCCATGCGGCTGGCCTCCAGAATCACGGCCGGCACTTCCCGGAAATAGGAGAAGAGCATCCACACCACAATCGGCAGAACGCTCAGACTGTTGATGAGAATTAACCCAAGAACCGTGTCGAGCAGGCCGAGATCCCTCCAGAGGAGGTAGATCGGAACCAGGACGCCGACCGCCGGCAGCATTTTCGTCGAAAGCATCCAAAGCAAAATGTCGCGCGTCCGCCGCGTGGGGAAGAACGCCATGCTGTAAGCTGCGGGGATGGCGAGCGCCAGGGCCAGCAGTGTGGATCCCAGCGAAACCGCGATGCTGTTGCGCGCGAACGCAAGGTAATCTGCCCGCTCGAGTACGGCGTAATAATTCTCTAGGGTCGGATGGAAAAACACCGCGGGTGGCGTCGCGACAGCGGTGATTTCCGTTTTGAAACTACAGATGAACATCCAAAGGATGGGGAAAAACATTCCCAGGGCGACGGCCCAACCGGCGATCGCCAGCCCCCAGCGTGTTTGTCCGGTGTTTCTCACCGCAAATCCTCCAGATTGCGTCCCACCAGGCGCATCAGGAAGAGGCCGACGATGTTCGCCAGGACGATGGCGATGACTCCCCCTGCCGAGGCGCGTCCCACGTCAAAGCCCAGTAGCGCATCGCGAAAGATCAGATAGGCGAGATTCGTGGACGCGAGCCCTGGACCGCCGTTGGTGGTCACATAAATCTCCGCGAAAAGGCTGAGGAGGAAGATCGTTTCGATCATGGCGACGACCGCCATCGGCCGAAGCAAGTGTGGCAGTTGGATGTGGCGGAAGAGAGCGAGGGGGCCGGCGCCATCCAGCCGGGCAGCCTCGACTTGCTCGGGATTGAGCGATTGCAAAGCCGGCAGGAGGATCAGCACAGCGAAAGGGGTCCATTCCCAGCCTACAATCACCACGATTGAGAGCAGAGGCATGCGTGAGAAGAACTCGATGGTGCCGAACCCCAGGGAACGCGTAATCCACGCGAAAAGGCCAAAGACGGGGTTCATCAGCATGTTTTTCCAAATGAGCGCGCTTACCGTCGGCATCACGAAAAAGGGAGCGATCACCAGGAGGCGGCAAACCTGATGGCCGGGAAAATCCTGATCGAGCAGGAGGGATAACAGTGTGCCAAAAATCAGGGTGATGGCCAAGACCAGCCCGACCAGGATCAGCGTGTTGCCCATTGCCACCCAAAGCGCCCGATGGGTCAGAAGATCGAGGTAATTCCCCCATCCCGCGAAGGCGGTTTTGCCGGGACTGAGCAGGTTATAGTGCTCGGCGGAAAACCAGAGTGTCATGACCAGGGGTACGATCATCCAAAGGAGAAGTGCCGCGACGGACGGCGCCAGGAGGGACCGGGCGTGAAGGTGGCGCGCGGGTTTTGCCGTTGTGGTCACTTGCGTGATCTGCCTTCCATGTCACGTTCGGCTTCGGCTTGGGCCAGCGCCAGTGCCTGGGCGACCGTGGCGCGGCCCGCCAGCGCCGCGCTGATTTCCTGTCCAACTTCCGTGCCCATAGCCTGAAACTCGGGGATGCCGACGTATTGAATTCCCACATACGGAACCGGCAACGCGCTGGGCTTGGTGTAATCAGAATTCATAATGGCTGCGCGCACCAGCGGAGCAAAGGGAGCCACTTTGAGGTAAGCGGGATTTTCGTAAATCGATTCCCGCGAGCCGGAAGGAACGCGCAGCCATCCGAAGCGCTTGCTGACCGTGACAATATACTGACGGCTGGTGGCCCACTTGATAAATTGCTTGGCGACCGTGGCGCGCTTCGAGGAAGTCGGAATGGCGAATGCCCAACTCCAAACGTAGGAGGCGCCATTGGGCACCTTGGCGATCGGCGCCTTGGCAAATCCTGTGGTGGTCGCCACACGGCTCTGGCTGGGATCAAGCAAATAGCTCGCGGCGGAAGTGGCGTCGACCCACATGGCGCAATTGCCGTTGGCAAACAGGGCGCGATTCTCATTGTAGCCGTCGGTGATCGCGCCTGGCGGCCCATAATTCCTCAACAAATCGACATAAAAACTAATCGCCTCGGCCCATTCGGGGCTCGAGAGTTGCGGCTTCCAGTCGAGGTCTAACCAGCGCCCTCCGAACGTGTTGACCAGCGTGCTGAGGTAGGCCATATTCTGGCCCCAACCCGGCTCGCCACGCAAGCAGATGCCGTAAACGCCGTGCTCCGGGTCATGCAGTGTCCGGGCGAACTGGCGTACGTGTTCGTAACTCGGTTGGAGCGGCATTTCCAAGCCGGCTCGTTGGAAGAGATCCTTGCGGTAATAGGTAAAGGAGCCTTCTCCGTAAAACGGTGCTGCGTACATGCGGTTCTGATACGAGAGGCCCTGACGGATCACCTTGAAAATGTCATCGTATCCGTAATCCGCGCCCAGGTCATCGAGCGGGACCAGCCAGCCGCGCTCCCCCCACAGAGGCGCTTCATATGATCCGATTGTAATAACATCAAAAGTGTTGCTGCCGGTGGAAATATCAATGGTCAGACGCTGCCGAAGGATATTCTCCCCCAACACCACCCAGTTCAACTTGACCCCGGTCTGCTTCTCAAATTCCGGGGAGAGTTGCTGCATTAGGATCATGTCGGTGTTGTTTGCGGTGGCGACCGTCAGCTCCGGCCGCCCGACGGGACGATACAGGAGCCACGCGACGAGTGCAGCCGTAAGCAGCAATCCGAGCTTTCTCCAAGTCAGATCCATGCGAAATCAGCGCGGCAGACAGCTCACCGCCGTCTGCCGGATTCGGCGCAATTTGAATAATTCCATTCCGTCACTGCGTCGACAACTTCGGGGCGGGCAAGAGTCTACCCTAGCGCTAGCGCGGCTTGCAAATTCCGAAGGAAACGGGGATTATTCGCATTCCACATTTCGTGGGAAGAGAAGGGCCAATATGCTTCGTGCCACCATGACGTGCCCGGGTAAGGTTGAATTTTCGGTTGTCCCGAAACCGAGCTTCGGGCCGGACGATGCCCTGCTGCGGATTCGCCGGATCGGAATCTGCGGCTCCGATCTTCACGTCTATCACGGCAAACATCCCTACACTTCCTACCCAGTTGTCCAGGGCCACGAGTTTTCAGGCGAGATAGTTGAGGTTGGCCGCCATGTGCATGGGTTTAAGCCGGGCGACCTCGTCACGGCCCCGCCACAGATTGTTTGCGGTGAGTGCCTGCCTTGTCGCGAGGGGCGCTATCACATTTGCGAAAACCTTAAAGTGATAGGCTTTCAGGCGCCGGGAGTGGCGCAAGAGTATTTCCCGTTCCCCGAGTCCGCCCTGCTGAAGCTGCCCGAGAGTTTCACTCCGGAAGCTGGGGCTCTGGTGGAGCCGGCTGCGGTGGCGATCCATGCTGTCGGTCGCGCCGGAAGCGTCTCTGAGCTGGGCGTGCTGGTGCTGGGCGCGGGGCCGATTGGCAACTTGGTGGCGCAAGTGGCTCGATGGCGCGGAGCCCGTCAGGTCCTGATTTGCGATGTGAGCGACCGCCGCCTCGCGATTGCCAGGCAATGCGGGATCGCCCACACCGTAAATCCTCGCAATGATTCTCTGGAAATTCGTGTGGCCGAGGTTTTCGGCCCCGATCGCGCCGACGTGGCCTTTGAATGCGTGGGGCTCGGCGAGACCGCCAACCATGCCATCCGCTCCGTACGCAAGGGAGGTACGGTCATTGTGGTGGGAGTTTTCGGGGACCAACCCGCGGTCGACCTGGGCCTCGTCCAGGACCGCGAGCTCGAGCTGCGCGGAACCTTGATGTACCAGCGGCAGGACTATGCGGATGCCATCCTTTGCCTTACTGAGGGCGGGATCAAGACAGGGCCCCTCTTGACGAAATCCTTTTCCTTTTGCCGCTACCCCGAAGCTTACGCGTTCATTGAGGAGAATCGCGAGGCGGTGATGAAGGTCATGATCGATCTGGACGAGCCTGCCATCACAAGCCAAACTTAAAACTCTACGCAGTAAATTGGGGGGGCGGCCGCAACGCTAACAGTCAACTGTGTGACCCGACCCGCGCTTGGACACGTTTGGAAGTCTTTATAACGAGGTTGAATAATGAGGTTGCGAACCATTGTATTCATATCTCTGCTCTCTACACTGATTTTGACCGTGCGTGCTGCGCGGACGTTTGCGCAGGACCAGGGGTTGGTGGCCAAGTGGTCCTTTGAGGAAGTTGCTACGCCCACAGCACACGACACGGCAAGCGGCCTCGACGACAAAGTTGGGGGCTTCTACAAGTATGTTCCCGGGGTTACCGGAACGGGTCTCCGATTCGACGGCTATACCACCCAGGTCATTCGCACGGCTCAGAAGGCGCCCAAGCTCGACGGTGCATTTTCCGTGGAAGCGTGGGTGGCGCTGAACACACTTCCTTGGAATTGGGCGCCGATCGTTGACCATGAACTCTATCAGCAAGGCGGTTACTCCTTCGGAATCGACGCATTCGGCCACTTGGGTTTGCAGTTGGCGGTTAACGGTGTTTGGCAGTCCCTCACCTCGACAGCCGAGCTGCCGCTCAAGAGATGGGCGCACGTAGCGGGCACTTTTGACCCGGATCGTGGCGTGGCGATCTATATCGACGGGAAGAAAGTGGGAAGACTGCCGATAACGGGCAGCATGAGAGTGCCCGAGAATGCGGACTTGCTGATCGGCAGGATTCGCGAGGCGACTCTCCCGTTTCCTGCGGAGGCCATTCACCCCATCTACCAGGTTTGGTACTCGCTGGATGGGATCCTGGATGAAGTCAGGATCTACTCGCGCAGCTTGAGTCCGGAAGACGTGCAGAAGAACTTTGCCGAAGTCAGAGCCCCGGCGGGTGAGGTTCTGCCCTGGCCGGTGCTGCCCTCGGGTCCGGCAGGGGCCGGACGCTTCGGGGCCTATTACGCCACTCTGAAATTCGAGGACGTATGGGACCGGCCGAGGCGAATCGGACCGGAGTCCGACGTCGTGGTCCGCTTCGACCAATCGCCCATCCGCCTGGTTTTCTGGCAGGGTACAAATTACGTTCCGGCATGGGTTACTGAGAATGGCAAGTGGTATAGCGATGAGTTCCTGGAAACCTGGGGCCCCACCTGTCCTGACGGTGAGGACTGCGAGCCCATGTCGGACAAGCAGAGCGTCTACTCGCACGGCAGGATTTTGGAATGCAGCGATGCCAGGGTGGTGGTCCACTGGCGGTATGCGCTTGCGGAAGTCGAGCATCACAAGGGCGCGCACGCCGATCCCCTTACGGGCTGGTTCGATTGGGCAGACGAATATTGGACCATTTATCCGGATGGTGTCGCAGTACGCAAACAGGTGCTTCACACAACGGATACGTCGAAGGAGTTCGAGTGGCAGGAAACTATTGTGATCAACGGGCCGGGACAGAAGCCAGAAGATAACATCAACCTGGACGCCCTGACGCTGGCCAACATGAAGGGAGAATCCGCCACCTATACTTGGAAGCCCAAGCCTGCGATGAGGTTCACGCGGCCGGACGGTCCAGAAACCGCCGATGGGCCGCCCGATGCTAACATCCAGATGGTGAATCTTAGATCGGCGTGGAAGCCGTTCCAGATCGTTCCTGCCGCCCACGCGAAGTGGGACATCTATAACGGGGAGAAGACTTACTTCACGTTTGAGTGCTGGAACCACTGGCCCGTGGGGCAGATCGCTTCCAGTGGCCGGCCTTGCGTAGCGCCAGATCGCCCCTCCCACTCTTCGCTCTCCCACATTTATTGGGACGCGTACCAGACCTCGGAGAACACGATGAGCAAGTTGCTGCTCAGTGGCCTGACGACAAAGGCGCCTAATGAGTTGGTAGCCCTGGCAAAGTCATGGCTGTCGCCTCCGGAGATCGAGGTGGCGGGGGAGGGCTTCCGCAGCCAAGGATATGATCCGGCCGAGCGAGCCTTCATCTTGGTACATGATGCTGCTGTCAAGCTCACGGCGCTTGATTTAACGACCAAGGCGAGCGAAGAATCGCCCGCGGTTAACCCCGCCTTCGTGATCAAGAATTGGGGCGACGGCGAGGTCCGAATTGTTCTTGATGGAAAACCCACGGCGCCGGGGAAGGACCTTCGGTTCGGCTATGTTCAGCGGCTGGAAGGGACAGACCTGGTTGTCTGGGTCCAGACGCAAGCTGTGAAGCCCCTGCGTATCGAACTGACCCCAGTTTTGAAGAAATAGACTGGATAATATTCAATACAATATTATAGAAATATATATCCTAGGCCTCTGCCATTCACGGTGAACCCATGCCTACGCAACGGCGATATCGGGCCGATTCGAGTTTCGCCTTTGCTTCCACTCATCGATGAACACCTCAACGTTTTGCCACGTCCTGGGCGCATCCACTGTGATGTTATCGACGGGGGAAAGTATGAAACCTTCTGGTCCCAGCGTGCCGATGGCGTGCCGGACAGCGCCACGGATTTCTTCCTCCTCGCCCATTTCCACCGTGACGGCTCCCGAGACTCCTCCCCACAGCGCGATCCGCCCGGTCGTTTTCTTCCTTATCGCCGCCATGTCGGTCTTGGTGCCTTGAACGGGATCAATCCCGATGAGGACGTCAATTCCTGCTTCCGTAAAATCGTCGAGAAGCGGCAGGATACCGCTGGAGCAGATGTAGCCAAACTTCGATCCGTGCTCATGCGCAAGGGCGGCGTCGCTCTTGAGCCGTGGAAGGATCACGTTCCGGTAGAACTTGGGACTCACGAAATCACAGCCTTCATACCACGCGCGGTAGATGAAGAGGTCCACCTTGCCTGAAAGGACCACGGCCATGCGCTTCTGATTCCAGGTGTGGATCAATTCCAGAAGCCTCTCGACATAGGCCGGCTGGTCGTGTTCAAGCAACATCAAGTTTTCGAATCCGCACAGCCAGTCGGCCATATCCACGCCAACGCCCCAACCGCCTGCGAGGAGCACCCCCTGCTCGCGCGCAAACGCATGGGCGCGCTCGGCTTCGGCCTGGAAACGCGCGATGTCGTCGGGTCGAGGCGGCGTCAACAAGTATTGCAGAACTTCCAGCTCTACTGCTTCGCCGGTGAGAAGAGGCTTGATGGCCCGCGGCACCTGGTAATCGTCGACGAATGGAATGTGATTGCCATGAGGCCAGTCGTCAGAGAGGCGCACGCTGGTTTGGAGCTTGCCGGCTGGCGTTGAGTACTCCTTGTGAAGGACACCACTCTCCCCGGGAAAGTCTTCCCGGCGTTCTCGCGTTGTCACTGCGGGATCAAAGCGTACGGGCAAGCCGCGCAGTTCGGGGTGCTCCGGCCGCTCGGGGCGAGACAAGGTGGGAATAAAGAGAAACGAATCCAGACCCATCGCCCGCTCGGCCTTAACCAACTCGTACATATTTTCTTGGCAGCGGCGGCGCAGGGCGGTAAAGCTCATAAAACTGCAGGGCAAATAATCCGTCGCCTCGAAACGTAGGGTTCGTGCCAGGCGGTCTCGCGAAGTTAGGTCACACATTCAGATACCCGTTCCCGCGGTATCCTGGGTAAGGTTGCTCGAATCACCCGTGGCTTCTGGCTGCGGCTCCGTCGACAGCAGCGCGACGGCAATTAATGCGCATGCAACCCCCGCGGCCTGGAGCAGAGTAATGGATTCGCGCAAAATGAAGGGAGCCACCAGAACCACCACCAGAGGGTACAAAGCTGTGAGCGGAGAAATGATCGAAGCCTTCCCCCCGCTCTTCATGGCTGCGAACAGTGCCCAAGCCCCCAACGCGTTTAATATCCCGCTCAACAGCGCCCAGGTGAGGTTCCACCCGTTGTAATGCAGTACAGCTTTCCCCGGATAAAACAGCGGCTCAAGCAGGAGGAATCCAACCACCAGCCAAATGAGGGATGATTCAGCCGAAATGTAATTCGTCGAGAGCTTCTGGAGCAGTCCAACGATTCCCCAGGAAACTAGCGTGACGACCGCGAACCAAAACCACGGAGCGACATGGAGCACGTAAAAGACCCCTTAGAGTGAGAAGAGCACAATAGCAGCTCCCGCGAATACGAGCCCGAGCGCCTGGGTGGCCGACAGTCGTTCGCGGAGAATCAACACTGCGAGCACCACCGTAATCGTCGGATAGAGCGACGTCGCGACGGTAATGAGCGCGGTGTTGCCGTTAGTGTGATAAGCGGCAAAGAGCGTAAGGCCGCCGATGCCGGAGAGGATTCCATTCAGCACGGCGTAGAAAATTCCCTTTTTGCTCTTTTCCAGTTTGAAGCGGCGCGCCATCAGCAGGGCAATCCCGACGGGCAGCGCGCCCACCGTGAAGAGAAACTGCATCGTTTCCGGGGGAATTTCCCGGGAGCCGAGTTTCGAGAGAAGCGCCCACCCTCCCCAGCAAAGTACGCACAGAATGGAATACCAAAACCAACGTGCCTTGAGAGCATCACTTAATGCCATTCAGCCCACCCCTACAATACGTGTTTGACTTCGGCCACGCCGTGCTCTGCGGGCGTAATCGTGATGTTGCGGAACGCCACCCGCCCCTGCTCGCTACCCTGAAGGTAGATCGGCCCGGGCAACTCTTCATGGCTGTCGAGAGCGCCTCCCGTGATTCCCGGAATCTCCTTGTGATCAATCAGGGTCTGGCCGTCCTGCACAACGGTAACGATTCGTCCTACGAGGGTGATGTCAAACATCCGCCATTCTCCCGGCTTGCGCGGGAGCTCCGGCGTGGGGTCGAGGAATCCGTACACCCCGCCAGTGTGGTGACTGGGCGGTTCCTGAACAGAGTCGGTCTCTATTTGCACCTCATCGCGGCCTCGCAGATACACGCCACTATTGGATTGGGGCCCGCAGTTGAACTCGAGATGCAATTTGAAATCCTCGAATTTGGCCGTGGTGATGATTTCGGAACCGTGTCCGTGGTTAACCAACTGACCTTCTTCGACCTTCCAATTGCTCGCGTGGCTCGGATCACTGAACCTCCAGCCGGTAAAATCCTTGCCGTTAAACAGGGTGATGGGCTTGCCCCAGACCGGCGTGCCACCTCGCTTCAAGCTGGGGGCTCTCTTGCCAATCCACGGCCACGATTTTCCGCTAGTGCCGGTCGCAGTGCCGGTAAGCTGCCCGCCCACGAGCTTCCCCTTAAAGGTTGTGTCTTCACTGAAACCTTCTTCGCCTTTCGGCGATACAAATTCGATTTCACCGTCTTTCACCTGGGGGGTTGCCAGCGGTGTGGCATGATCCGAGGTCCCGACCATGACGATTTTGGCCTGGCCCTGAGCCTCAGATACGTCGATCCACGAGGGCAGTTCCCGTGTTGGTGTTTTGATGGTGATATCCCATCGGCCGAGGAATGGCTTGATGGGGGACTGCGCGCTGAGGATTGAGGTCGGAACTAAAACGATCAATAGGATGAATACCGACGCACATCTCTTCACTAATGCATTGTCAATCCGCTTGTGAGACTTTGGGATGAACTCTATAACATCCATGATTTCCTCCGCCATTGAGATTGTTCATTGATACCTGCATAGCCAAGCTTGAGCGGCGCCGGCGAGTCCCGTGTCGGCTCCGAGCGACGCGAGAGTAATCTGGGTCTTCGCGTCAGGCACCTGTGTACAAACCTCCCGGATCACGTCCCGTGCCCGATCGAGAAACAGGTGGCTGCTGTTCATCACGCCCCCACCCAAGGCAATGGTGTCGGGGGCGAACAGCGTAATGAGGTTTGCCAGGCCCAGCCCGAGGTAGTATCCCTCTCTCTCCACGGAGCGCACCGCCAGGGGGTCCCCCTCCTCGGCAAGCGCACAGATCTGCGCTGCTGTGAGTTCTCGGGCGGAAGGCCGCTGTTCGCGCATCCAGGAAGCCATGGCCGGGCCGCTTGCCAGGCTTTCCCAACAACCGTGGGCCCGGCAGTAACAGAGAGGCCCGGATGCGTCGATCACTTGATGGCCAAGCTCCGGATGCGAGTTGTGAGCACCACGGTACAGTTCGCCGGAAAGGGTGATTCCTCCGCCGATGCCCGTACTCACGGTGATATAGATAAAGTGCGCGCTGCCCTTCGCCGCGCCCCAATGCGCCTCAGCAAGGACGGCGGCATCCGCATCGTTTTCGACGGCAACCTGCACGCTGAATTCCGGCCCGAGCTCCGTGACAAGGTTGCACCCCTGCCAGCCCGGCAGCGTCCCCACATCACCAATAATCCCGGTAAAGGGATCGAGGGGGCCGGGGCAGGCAACTCCGATACCTTGAAACTCCGCGCCTGCACGGGCCGCAGCCTCGCGAAGCATACCTTTGGTTCGCTGCATCGCTAGGCCAAATCCCTCCTCCGGCGCGGTGGCACATTCGCTGCGAGTGACGATCTTGCCTTCTCGAGTGACAGCGCCAACGGCAATCTTCGTGCCGCCGATGTCCACCGCCCCGATGATCTTTGTGTTTCCCAATATTTCTCCCCGAGAGTTCAACGGATTCCGGACGGCAAGGAAGAGCCGCGGACCTACAAAACAGGTCCGCGCTACACTCGCTTCCAGGTTCCGAGGATTTATAGACTATGCCTTTTCCACCACCTGCTCGCGCTCCGCATCGAAGTAATATACCTTGCCGTTCCGGTATGACCGCACGGAAAGATCCGTTGCAATCGAGACCTTATACCCGAGGTCCACGTGGCAGTTCGGCTGCTGCCGGGACCGCACGCAGTCGAGGAAGTTATCGACGTGCTTGAGGTCGCCTTCATTTCCCACTCCATCGATGCGGACTTGGTCGTTGCCGTTCTTTTTGATGAATTCGTCCAGGAACGTTGATTCGGGGAAAATATCCGCGTAATCGTACTGCCGCGAGGGCGGCCCCTCCCATTCATCGCTCAGATGAATGGTGGCTTTGGTTCCGCGGATCATCGTTGTGGGTCCGTTCTCGTTGACCTGCGACGACTGCACGGTCAGCGAGAATTTGCTGGGGTAATCCGCGGCGGTTAAGAATGTGTCGGGTACCTCGCGGCCATCGTTGTAAATCCAGAGTCCGCCCATACCGGCCACGCGAAGCGGGAAATCATTGGCAATGGCGACGTGGAATGGCGCCACGACATGGTAATGCAAGTCTGTAGCGATTCCGCCCGAGTAGTCCCAATATTTGCGGAAGCGGAAGAAGCGGTCCGCGTTGAAGGGCATTTGCGGCGCCGGGCCGAGCCATTGTTTCCAATCGATGTGGTTGTCTCCAGTCGCGTCCGGGCTCGCGGCGGGATCAATTGACCACCACTCGCCGGTGTTCCAGTCTCCGTCGGGAGCATTGCGGCTATATGTGCCCTGCACGGCCACCACCTGGCCGATCATCCCCGATTGAATAATGTCGTGAATCTTGTGCCAGCGAGTCCATGAGGTTCCCTGCACGCCCACCTGCACGACGCGCTTCAGTTCTTTCGCCCGGTGGGCCACCACCTTGCTTTCCTCCACCGTGTGGGTCATGGGCTTTTCCACATAAACATCCTTGCCGCTCTCCATCGCCGCAAGCGTGATGGGCGCGTGCCAATGGTCCGGCGTGGCAATGAATACCGCGTCAATATCCGTGCGCTGCAACACTTCCTGGTGGTGAACGTAAGTTTTGGCTCCAGGGGCCTTGCGAAGAGCCATGCTCAGACGCTTTTGGTAAGTATCACAAATGGCCACGATTTCGATGTCCGGCTTGTTGCGGCGGTGTTGGAGCAGCAGCTCAAGATGGTCATTACCGCGGCAACCGACGCCAATCAGGGCAACGTTGATGCGGTCGTTCGCTCCCAGGATGCGGCCCCAAGCCGGCGCAGCCGCGAGGGCAGCGCCGCCTATGCCGGCCGCCTTGATGAAATTCCGGCGTGATACCTGACTCGATGAGTCCATGGATTAAGCCTCCTTTAGCTCTACTTGAAACAACTGGCCGGCCCAATATGCCTGCGCCTTACTCTCCGATGAATACGGGCTTGATGTGGCGCGCGAAAAGGTTTTCGGTCACGTTCCTCGAAATCGTGGTATCCATCACGGTCAAAAGCTCAAGGTAACGGGTTCCCATTTTTGCCGCTACCTTGAAGCCGACATGCAGGAGTTGCCGGAAGCTTCGGTTGTATGCAGCGCACTTCGGGTCGTGGCGCAGCGCGGACACAAACTGTTCCGATGACCACTGCGTTACAGACGCCGGTGCAGGCAGCTTGGTGGGATCGATATCGATCACCGTGGCGTAGGGCCCGCACAACTCCTCGCGGTGAGAGTAAGCTTCGGCATAAATTTCCTTGGCCAAGCGAAGGCCCTCCCCTCCGGCCTCGGCCAGGCCGATCAACTCTTCCAGCCACGTGGTTCCCGCGGTTTTTAAATGGACACCTGCATCGAACTTCTTGAGCGTTTGATGGATGGGAGCGTAGATTGAGAACTTGTCGCTGCCGGAATGCACGCTGAGTTTTAAGTTGCTGTGCATCCCATACTCCCGGACGGCGAATGCAATCGCTGCGACGTCACTGGAAAACTCTTCGCTGAATTTTGCCACGTCGCCGACATAATCCACTCCTTTATTGAAGCGGCCGGTAAATTTTGGCGCAAGGGTCTGAATCTTGATCCCCTCATCCGCTATGGCAGCAAGGATGATGAGCAGTTCCACCGGTGTCTGGGGCGAATCGGTCTCATCCATCGAAACTTCTGTGATGAATCGCCCTTTGCCCTTCTTTTCCTCAATGTGGCGGTAAATCCGGCCTGCCTCGTGAACGGCAGCAAGATACTTACTCGCGGCATGGGCAACGGAATTATGGTCGATGTGAAACGGATGATCGACGCCAGGAATACGGAGGTCTCCCGTCAGCTCCGGATGACGGTTTACGAATGCCTGCACAGCGGCGCCTTCGGAGGGCTGACCAATCGAATCCGCGACGTCGATGGTATAGAAGTCGCAAGCGTCGATGAACTTGTCCACGGTGTTGAGGTTGATGTGGTCAGCATCCACGAAGTAAGGCTTGCTCCAAGCTAGCGCCCCCACAGCTTCGTCGGCCGCGGCCCGTGCGCTGGCCGGAAGGGAACCGATGATGTTGTGTTCCCGGTTCGACTTGTTCCATACCGGCGTGATATCAACGCCCCTCCCCGCGGCCTGAATGCACGCTTGCAATTGAGCTTTGGCCTGGTGCGCAAATCTGTCGCCCACACCGATCGAGTATTTCGAAAGTAAAAGTGCACCGTTCATGTAATTAGTCCCGAGGGAACGAACAAACGACGCCGCCTCGCGAGCAATCTGCGACGGTCCTCTCGAGTGCGCGCCCGGCCTTTAGCGGTAATGAGGCTGCGGCCAAAGCGTTCTATATTACCTCTTCGAGTCAAAGAAAGCGCCACATTTCCCGTCCCGATACCGAACGCCCGACGATAGACGGCGAACCTGTTTGCGGCAAGGTTTACTTCTTGTCAATCAATTGGCGGACCTTCGCCGCGCCGGCTAAATCACCGGCAGCTTCCAAGGCCCGAGCTTCCGCCTGGTAGGATTGAATATAGTCGGGATCCGCATCGCGCGCAGCGTGGAATTGCTCCGCTGCTTGGGCCGGCTTGCCCAATTTCATCAAACACGATCCCAAAAAAAATCGTCCGCTAAAGTCCAGCGGATTCACGCGGACGGCTTGTTGGAAGTATTCCGCCGCGCGGGCGTAATCACCGCGCGGAAAAAACAAGGATCCCAACTCATCATAGGCCGGGCTGGAGTGCGGGTTGACGTCGACTGCCTTCTGGAAATGCGCGATGGCTTCGTTACTGTGTCCTCGGCTGGAGGCAATCTGACCAAGGCCGATTTCGCAGTCGTAGATCACCTCTGTCGAGCCGACAAAACTCGAGCGGCTGAGTTGCATTGCCATCTCATATTCCTGGGCGGCGCCGGTCAGGTACCCGTTCCGATATTGCAAATCGAGCGCCCGATGGACGTGCACTACCGCAGATTGCGGCGAGACACTGTACGAATAGTCATACAAGGTGTCGTTGTCTCGCCAGCGCGGTATGGCGAGAAGATCCTCCCACGCAAACAGAACCAGGACCAGGCTTAGCGCCGGAACCAGGACCTGGATTGGGGGCCGGTCTCCGATCCACTCCGGCAGGGCTGCCATGAGGAACCAGCCGGCCGCCAGACATGCCCCGACGGAGGGAAGGAAGGAAAAGCGTTCTGCAAGCAGCGGGAAGCTGAGCTGCCGCACATCGAGACAGGGAAGCAGCGTGATTGCCCACCAGAGGATTAAAAATCGTGGGGTAGGGTTGCGCCGTCGGAGAATGAGGGCCAGCGCGAGCACGACGAGGGTGATCCACGGCCAGGGGGAATGGAGGCTGGGCGCCAGTTCGAAGACGCGGAAGTCGCTCAGGGGAATGGGCCAGAAAAAAAGCTTCGCGTGCTGCCCCAAGAGCCCGACGGCCGCCTTGGCGACACGCGGCGAAATCCGCCACAGGTGCGGGGCATGAGAAAAGTGTCCCAGCATGATGACGCGGACCTCGAGATAAATTGCCGCCACCATTCCGTAAGGCAGCCAACGAAGAACGGGTCGCCACCAACTCTCCTGCTTTCCCAGCACGAACCAATAAATCCCCAAGAGCAGCGGGAAACTAAGGGCGGTTTCCTTAAAGAGCAGGGCCACGGCGAGAGCCCCTGCCGCCAGCGCGTGCCAGACCCAGCGCCCGTGCGCCGCGCCTTCCGCTCGCAGAAAGAGCAAGAAGGCCAGCACAAAAAACAGTCCACAGCCAACATCGGGGACTCCCGCGATCCAACAGACCGGCTCAACATGCAAGGGATGCAGCGCCCACAGCAGCGCTCCCGCGTAGGCAGCCAAATGACTCGAGAACAACTCGCGCCCCAACCGGTAAACCAACAGCACGGTGATCACATAAAAAACCAGTTGATACAGATGAAACACCGAGGGATTGGGTCCCGCGACGCGCCACACAAGCCAGTGGGAAAAAATATGGAGGGGCCGGTAGAAATTCCCAGCGGACGGCGCTTCCTGGAAGGACCAGACCGACCCCGTGAAAATGCGCCGCCAGAGGCGAGGGTTGCGTACGAAGGGATTTTCCAGGACCTGCTTGCCATCATCATAAACAAATCCGTTGGCCAGCATTCTGCCGTATGCCACAACGGTGGCGAGGACCAGCAGCCATTTCGCCACCACCGAGTGCTTCTTCAACAGATCTTCGAACCGATTCAGCAATGCCGGCCTCCCCAGGCCTTCCGCCCGCTCCTGGCGGGTCGCGGTCAATGTTTCGGAATCTCGGACCGGACGCGCGCCGCCCCCACCTTATCGCCGGCCGCGTCGCGCGCGCGCGCTTCGGCCGCGTAGGCTTCAACATAAGTCGAGTCGACTTGGCGTGCGGCATGAAATTGCGCGGCAGCCTCGCGGGGCTCACCAAGCTTCATATCACAAGTTCCGAGATAAAAGCGCGACTCCACTTCTTGCGGGTCGAGTTCCACCGCCCGCTGGAAATACCGCTTCGCCTGGGCGTAGTCACCGCGCGGAAAATAGACGATGCCGAGGGCTTTGTATGCGAGGCTGTAACCCGGAACTGCTCTAAGCGCTTGATTGTAATCATCGACCGCCTCTTGCATCCGGCCCTGCATATTAGCGACCTCGCCGAGTAACACACTGCATTCGGCGGTAACCCCGGGCAGCGGCCGTTCGCTTGCCTGATTGAGCTTGAGGGCGATGCGATACTCCTCCGCTGCCGAGTCCAGTTTTCCATCCCGCTGTTGAAGCAAGGCGCCTCGCAGCATGTGGGCCACCGGCGAGTCAGGTGAGGCTGCGTAGGCCTGGTCCCACAAAGTGACATTATCGTGCCAGTGACGGACGGCCCGCACGTCCTGGACGATCCACAGGACCATCAGCACCACCATCGCCGCGAGCAAAGCTGACTTGGTTTGAGGACGCGCCACGTGGCGGGGTAACCAAACCAAAGCGAAGTACGATAGAACGAGGCACGGGCCCACGGTGGGGAGTAGAGAGAAGCGGTCTGACACCGCCGCGTTCACTTGGCGAATATCCAGGCACGGCAACAGGGTTACTCCCCACCAGACGATCAGGAATCCTGCCATTGGCTCCCGCCGACGAAGGAAAAGCGCGGCCGCGAGAATGAGGATGGAAGTTTCCGGCCACGGCGAATGCAAACTTGTGCCCAGGTTAAACGAACGGAATATCGAAAGGTGAGCGGGCCAGAAAAAAAGTCTGGCATTCTCGCCGAGCAAAGCAGCGGCGCCACCGACCAGCCGCCACGATGCCCGAAGCAAATGCGGCGCTTCCGAAAAGCGTCCCAACACCGCGATACGGATGGCTGAGTAAACCGCTAGGGGGACCACGTAGACCACCCCGTGAAAGACCTTGTTCTTCCACGAATACTTTCCTGGAACAAAAAACCAGTAGACCAAAATGAGGAGCGGAAAACTGAGCGCCATTTCTTTGAAGAACAATGCGGGAAAAAAGGCGGCCGCGGCGAGGATATGGCGGACGGCGGGCCGGTCTACCGACCGATCAGCGCGGACAAAGAGGAGGAAGCCGAGTAAATAGAAGAACGCCGCGCCGACATCAGGGAGCGCCGAAATCCAAGCGGCGGTTTCCACGTGTAAGGGATGCAGCCCCCAGAGCAGAGCCCCCACAAAAGCTACCAATGAGTTCGCTAACAGGGCGCACGCGAGACGGAAAACCAGCCACACCGAGGCGGCATAGAAGATCAAGAGGAAGAAGTGAAAGATAACCGGGTCGGGCCCTCTCAAGCGATACAAGGCCCAATAAATGATGAACTGGAGGGGCCGATACATGTTGTCGTGCTGTGCCGGCCCGCGGAATGACCAGACCGATCCCGTAAAGATACGTGTCCACATGCCGAGGTTCCGGAGGAAAGGGTTTTCGAGAACCTGCGGAATGTCGTCATGAACAAAAAGATTGGAAAGTGTGCCGCAAAAGACCACATAGGTGGAGAGAAATAGCAGGCCCCCGGCCAGACGCGGATGATCTTCAAGCCACCGGTTCCACTGTTCAAGCAAAGGCTTCCCTCGCTTCGAACCATCTTGCGATAATATCTCGCCGGGTTGAAACACTTGTCTGGCCCGAAATACTTGCAAATCGAGGGTGATTATAACTGCAAAGGGCTGGGGGACAAAGGCACTATAGTCCCGGGCAGTGAATCGATTCAGTTCACCCATAAGGAGAGCCTGAAGGCGTCACCAAGAACCAGAATTTCTTTTTCCTCGGTCGACGCGGGACAAAGGAAGACCCTGAGGGGCGGGGTGAGCGGGCCAAACGCTGAGGGGAGGGACAAGTTCGTTTCACTTTGATCCGGACGGTGCCCCGCGAGTCAACGAATCCAACTGCTGTCGCGCCGCAACGGTGTCCGGATGATAGTGGAGCTCCAGGTTTAGCTCGGATTCCGCGCCATGGACGTCGTTCTGATCGCGGCGGATCATTGCCAGAACAAAATGGTAGCCCGGAGCTGAAGGGCGAATTTGAATCGCCTGCTGGATGTACGGAACCGCTTCGTCGGCCCGCCCCTGGCGCCAGATACTAAGTCCAAGATAGATGTACTCATCGGAATCGGCGGCGTTAATGCCAATGGCCCGGCGAAGGTAACGCTCCGATTCCTGGAATTTTCCCAGTTTGTAATAGGTGTAGCCGAGGTTGTAATTGGAGAGCCAGAAGCCGGGCTCACGCGCCAACACTTGCGAATAAAGAGCGATGGCGTCGCCGGTTTTCCCCGCTTCCGTCAGCGCTGTTCCAAGATTGTTGCAGATCAAATTGTCGCGCGGGGCAATCCTGTATGCCTTTTCGTAGAGAAGCAGGTCACTCGCCCAGTGGATTTGCTGGGTTACGGTTCCTAATCCGTACGTACAGGCGAGAACTGCGAGAACGGACAATTGCAGGGTCTTCCGGTTCATCTGCCAGTGCTGGGAGATCTCCTGGATGAACAGCGAAACCAGCACGACAAAACCGATGGAGGGGATATACAAGTACCGGTCGTGGGCGATGTCGCCCTCGGCGTAAGCACGCAGCCAGAGGGCGGGGATGATCGGTAAGACAATCCAACAGCAAGCGAACAGCGCGAGGCGGGTCTGTTCGAGCCGGCTGATTCCCCACGCAACCAGCAGGATAGTTGCCAGCAACAGTACCGTCGGAACGAGGAACGCCACGGAGGCCGGACGTTCAACATAGGGCAAACCATAAAGCCCGCTCAGGCCCGTGGGAAACAGCATGTGGCGAAAGTACAGCCACAAGACACTCGGCTCTGTCAGAACCATGGTGCTCAATCTCATTGGAGTCACCGAGTGCGACAAGCCACGCAAGACATGCGCGCGTACCGAAAGATATAGGCATGTCAGTACGAAAAAACCAACCCAGTGCTTCAGCGCGATCACCAATCGCGAAAGCCACGCCCGTTGTTCCGCGTATAGCCACGCGTACACGAACACCAGGGGGCCCAGAATGACGGCCGTCTCTTTCTCGAGCAACCCTAGCGCGAACAGTGCCAGCGCCACCGCCAGCCATCCCGCGCGTCCTTCCTCGCGAAATCGCAGGTAAGCCAGAAAGCTCCCAATCAGGAAGATTGCCATCAGCGGGTCCGTAACGCCGGATACCCAAGCGACACTTTCGATGTGAACAGGGTGAAGGGCAAAGAGCGTCGCGGCGCTGAAGGCGATCCAAGGACTGGTGCTTAGGCGGCGAACCAGTCCAAACGCCAGATAGGTGGCTGCGGCATGGCAAAGGATCGTTGTGAGGTGCCACCCTTTGGGGTCAAGCCCAAACATCGCGTGGTTCAGACGAAACCAGAGCAGAAACAGCGGTCGGTAATAATTCCCGCTCACATGCGGATACAGTTCCGCCCAAGCATGGGTGGTGAAGTAGTTTGGCAGATATCGCCATGCGTGGATGGCAGGGTTCTCGATGATTTGCGGTTTATCGTCATAGACGAACTGGAAGCCGAGCGTGGGGATGTAGGCGAGAAATGCGAGGGCGCAGGCGACAGTCTGAGCGACGCCGCGCCGGGCCATCCACCGCGCCCAACCTGGCTCTCCAGACGAGAGGTTATCCTGGGTATTCGGCGAACTCACAGAGCAATATCCTCCGTGCAATCACGAACGAGTCTGGACACAGACTAATCTTCGGAGGGGCGGCACGTCTACTGAGGTTTGCGAAATACAGTGACAATGACGGCCGTAGCGCGGGCATCTTGCCCGCTGTCTCGGGAGCGTCCCGCTCCCGTCAGTGCGCGGGCAGGATGCCCACGCCCCAGCGGGCGAGACGCCCGCGCTACTCACGGAACTCGTCACCGTATTTTGCAACCCTCAGTAGAGAGGTTTTGTACCCGTCACGAGCAGGGCTCCCGCCATTTTGAACCGGTGCATCTGGGCGGCGTCGCGAAACCACCGGCCAGAGTAAACCTCGGGAGTCGGCGAGAGATCGTGAATGCGGCGATCGGAAACGTCGCGGAAACCCGCAACGCAAAAGTGGGCCTGCCATTCGGCGGCGGAAAGCAGGTGGGTTGGAATCTGGTAGTGAAGCCCCCATTGGTGACAGTCGAGGTTATCGCGGTAATAATTGATCAAAGTCCACGCGGAGCCGCCGGGCGCAAGCACGCGAAATATTTCACCCATTCCTCGCCCTGGATCGTGCCAGTAGTATGCCGATTCGACGGACAGAACCTTGGTGAATGAACCATTCGGAGCGGGGATTTCCTCGGCTGTCCCGAGTTGAAACTGGACATTGGGCACGCCGCCACTCGCGGCCTGTGCCCGCCGAACCATCTCATCCGAAACGTCTATACCCAAAACCGAGCCATTCGGCACAAAGGCGGCGAGCCGCCGGACCAACCAGCCGCTTCCGCAGCCGACGTCCAACACGCGATCGGCGGGCCGCAGATTCATCAGCGCGAGCGTGGGCTCGACAATCGGAAGGTGACTTTCCTCCATCTGCTCGCCGCGGCCCGCTTCCGCCCAGCGGTTGAATTCTTCGCGAAGCAATTCCTTACCCGTGCTGTCAGACATGCGTAATCCCCAGACTCTCTGTGTGAAAGTACCTCTGGCGCTCGCAAGGGCCAGAGCAATCTTACATTTTGCGGCGGCGTTGCGCCCCGTGCAAGACCGCTAGAATCGTCAGCCGGTCGCCTTTGACAGTGAACGGAACCAAGTACGGAGTATCTGCAATGACGAGCTCTCGAGTTCCAGGCTTTCTCCCCCCCCGACCGAGGTGAGGATAGGCTGCAAGGTAGGCAACCGCCTTGCGAAGGGCTGCCGCAACGCGGCGGGCGGCTTCCGGCTTGTCCTTCTCAATAGAGGCCTGGATGGCACCGAGGTGCCGCACAGCCGTGGCGGTCCAAACTACTCGCATGTGGGCGGGCGAAGCTTCCGTTTGCCTCCCCAGGACTTAAGCCAGCGCTCGACGTTTTCGTGGGGAACAACCCGGCCGGCGTCCGCATCCCGCATCCCCGCTTCAATTTCCGCCAACTGCCATTGCTGGTCTTCGACATAATGCTGAAGGGCATCCGCCGCCAGCCATGATCTGCTCCGGTCCGCGGCCTTGGCTAATTGGTCGAGGCGCCTCTTTAGTTCTACGGGAACCCGAACGGTAAAAGTCGCGGTTTCGGCCATCGTTGTAATCTCCTGTGTTCATTCTAGCACAAAGTAGCACACCCGGATGACAGTACCGCCGGGGTCCCGTCAAAGTCGTGGTAGGGTGGCGGCCCCGCAGGGGCCGAAGGTCATTAGCCACGGGTGGAACCCGTGGGAAGCGGGGCTAGAGGGATATTCGACCCCTACAGGGTCGAATATCCCTGGAGTTTCTACATTTCGAATGTGGTTTCGCCGCTCCGGCCCCATCACCGCCCGTCTCCAGAAGCACGGTTAGGCCGTTTCTCGTCAGAGTGCCCGGCGTGGCGGGAGCTTTTTCTCTTTTGCACATCGACTTGTCCCTCCTCACATCATGGGCGCATCCTACGTTAGAGGGGTCGGTTGTTGGGAAGAGCCGACCGACTTTTGGCCTTTCTGGGATATTGCGAATATGAACGAAGTGTAATGTTCCGGACATTCGGCGTTCATACACCTGGGGTACGATAATAATGTGACGGTAGGAGCAGGCAGTTATCTTCCCGGGCGTTTTCGTATACTCGCGTTGTGCCCGACTGTGTTTCTCTTCCTTATCGGTGGATGTGGCATTACGCAGGCGCAATTACCCCCAACCTCCGCTTCCCAGCCCTCTACAAACAGTGAGCCCCCGCCCGCGGATTCCGTCCAGCCCAAGAATGACCGCATTTTTGGCGTTCTTCCTAATTACCGGACGGTGGAGAATCCCAATATCCGCATGGCGTCTCTGTCGGCAAAAGGAAAATTCAAGCTGGCCATTGAGGATTCCTTTGATCCTTACTCCTACGTCATCGCGGGAGCCTTCGCTGGACTCGGACAGACGAAAGACGATCCGAAATCCTGGGGTGAAGAAAGCTGGGTCCCCTTCATCAAACGCTACGGAGCATCATTCGCAGACCAGACGAGTGAAAACATTATGACCGAAGCCGTCGTTCCCTGGTTGCTGAAGGAAGACCCGCGCTATTTTCGTCTCGGAACGGGTGGCTTCTTCAAGCGCACCGGCTATGCGCTGAGTCGAAGTTGGGTGACGCAGACCGACGCGGGGCACAGGACATTTAACTTTTCTGAAATCCTGGGCGCCGGAACCTCAGCCGGAATCTCCAATTTATATTATCCGCGAGAAGATCGGACCATGTCCGCCAACCTCAGCCGGTGGGGAGTTATGGTGGGAGAGGACACGTTTTTCAATTTGCTCAAGGAATATTGGCCCGATATTCACCATAAAATCCTCAAGAGATAGGAAGAGCCGGTACGCCATTCTTTTGGGTACGCCATTAGCCGATCTTTGGTCTTTCGCGGGCGAGACCCCGAGCGCTAATTTCCCAGTCGTGCGGATCGGCCTAAGGTCGAAAACGGAGAAATCGTGCGCCCGCGCGTCACATCTTGTGCCAGGTCAGATCGACGGTGATGGGGAACTCATTCTTGACGGGGATTGTGAGGAGCGAAGGCGGGGTGATCTTGAAGTCGGTCATCTTTGCCGGAATGGTTCCGGTGATCTGGGTCTCGTTGCCTTTCACGACCCGTTGGAAGGGAACCTGCTTGTACTGGACGGTCTGGCCGGCGAACTGGATTTCGATATCGAGATTGAGCGTGGCGGATTCGGCAGCGGATTCCGGCACGCGCGTGCGCACGGTCACGATGGGGAATTCCGCGCCGCGCGTCACTTGCAGCATATGAAGGTCGCGGTTGCTATCTCCCGAATCGAATGACTTCACCGGGACCGCGATCAGAAAGTTGCACTGCCCTTCATGGCAAATGCCCTTGCCCCGTGCCTCGTGGCTGATCCCCTCACTCTGATGCAGCGGATGCGACACATGATAGGTGAGAGTGCTTCCATCCAGCATCCATTGACTTTCCGCCCCGGCAAGGGCGGCAGGACACATCAAGAGAATTCCGATCAGCAGTTTTCTGAGCATAACCCCTCTTTAGAATTTAACCGATACCGATACCACTGCCAATCCGAACGCCGCGCCCGTAATGATGGCCACCGGCCCATGCAGCGAGGCGATTCCGTGAACCCTCTCTCCGCGGTCTTTTTGCGCGAATGCGATCTCCCCCAGGATGGGCGTTAAAACCATTCCCGGCCCGTGAATCCAGGCCAGCGTCTTGTGCAGGCGAATGGGCCCGCGGGTTTTGGTGCCGTGGATCTCGGGCGCGCGGATGGCGAAGTAAGCTGTCGCGCCGTACAGTCCCACCGTCGCGGTGCCCAGAATGGCGTGCAGGTCGCGATCGCTGCTGCTGGTCTTTTTCCCGCCAGCGAACGCGGAGGCGATGAGGGTGGCGGCGAAGGGTTCAATAGTGATTATTCCGAGCCGTTGATGGATCTTCAGCATGCGGCTGCGTTTGTCGAGAAGCGCCTGAGCCTGAGCATTGCCCTTGGCTTGAGCGGGAGTGATGCCAAGGTCCTCGAGCGACGGCTCCTGCGAATTGGCGGGAGGATTCGGCGCCGGCTGCTGGGCCGGGTCGGGATTTCCTTGGGCCTGTTCATCCTTCATCTCGAGCTTACAGTTCTCCACCACCGTCCAGGGCCCGGCAACTCTGACGACGGGGAGTTCTGCGGGTTCGTATCCTGCCGATTCGTAGGTCACGTGGTACGTGCCTAGCGAGAGTCTAAACTTATAAGTGCCGTCCGCACCCGTGGCCGCCGGTAGCACCTGGCCCGTGTCAACACTGGTGGCAGTGACCACGGCGAACGGGACCGGGTCTCCGGCCGGATCGGTGACCTTGCCCGCCAATGCTCCCATCCCTCGCGCCATCAGCGCCGGGGCGAAGATTACGAATTGACACACGCCCAAGAAGCCGGCGACCCATGCGCATCTTTGGTGTGCGATCTTCGCTAGCATCCGACCCTCCGTTCATTCCAATACTTCATCGAACCCCTTCAGGTGAGCAACCAGCAAACCCAACTCTCCCCGCGGAAGACGAAGTAAACAGAAAACGTTCGTTCGCGCGCGCATCACTTTGACTTCCGCCGGGCTCTCGCGTCGTGGTGCAAGGATTCAGAATAGCGCAGGTTTCGCCGCCAATTGCCAACATGAACAAATTGTAATTCTCTGGTTATTTGACCTTTATCCTCACCTCGGTGAGCGGCCAAACGAAGTTTGCGGTGTTGATCTGAGGCAAATGGGGATCGTCGAAGATGCCCTCAGGCGGGTAGTGTCCTAAATTGAGGCGTACCGCCAATTGCTGCGTACCCGGCTTCCAGCCGGCACAGAAGCCGCCAGGATGGCAGGGGTACATTCAAATCAGGCACTACCCTCTGGCAGGAGTGATCTCAGCAACGGGCAGTGACAGCGTAACAGTGGCGCCCTCGCGCAGGCCGGCGGAAATCGTCACGGTCCCGCCATGGGCTTGCGCCACGGCATCAACAAACGCCAACCCGAGCCCATTTCCAGGCGAGTGCTTTCCTTTCACAAACCGTTCAAAAACGCGGCTGCCAATTTCCGGGGGAAAGCCCGGGCCATTGTCCCCGATAACCAGTTCGGCGTGGCCGTCGTGCGACCGAAGCCGGATATCAATCGTGCAGCCGGGTGGCAGGTGTATGAGCTCATTTTCCAGCAGATTGCTCAGAGTGCGATTCATCAGGCCAAGGTCGGCCTCAACCACGACCCCGCTCTCCAGATCCGTCTTCACCTCATGCTGCTTTTCGGCCATGGCGGGCAGGTAGAGATGGACCAACTGAGTCACAACCGCGGACAAGTCCACGGGAACACGCTCCATGGGAAGGGCTCCAGCTTTGGCTTCGGTCACATCCAGCACCGTGTTGAGGAGAGCAGACATGCGGTCGAGTCCTTCGATGGCCTGCGCCACCGAGTCCCGCCAATGCTCGCCATTTTCAGCTGAGAGCGCCGATTCAAGAGTTCCTCGAATCGAGGTCACGGGGCTTTTCAGGTCGTGAGCAACCCCGTCGGTCACCGAACGCAATTGCTTCACCGACGCCTGGATTCTCTCCAGCATATGGTTAAACGTTTTCGCCAGCCGGGAGATTTCATCCGAACCGGCGGGTTCGGGCAAGCGCTCGTCGAGGACCTCGCTGCCGATTCGCGCGACGGTTTCGGTGATGCGCTCCACCCGCCGCAGCGTTCGGCGTGTGCTCAGGTAGGAGATCAGGAACCCTAGAAAGACGGTTCCGGTCCACACCAATAGGAAGCGGTTTGTGAGCGTATGCAGGACGTGCTGGGCGCCGCGCTCCGAGAGCCCCAAGTAAATCGGACTGCCCTCTTGCACCTGCTCCACGACCCGGAAAGCGGGTTGCCATCCTTCCACTCTTATGGACTTCGGACTGCCTTCGGCAAAATGCGCCTGTTGGATGGCACGCCAGAACGCGTCTTTCGAGCTCGGACCTACAAACAGGATGTCCTCGGTAGGTGAGTGGTTGACCCGCAAGAAAAAGACGTAATTCAACCGCTCTCCGCCGGAACTGCGCTCGTCCGGCACCTCGTGCATCGCCAATTCGGCGACTTCCTCCACGATCTTGTCGTACAGGTTATCTTGCGGAGTGTTCTTCGCAACCTGCGCAAGCACCCGGGCCTCTCCGGTGAGCCACGCATCGGAGCGAGCCCAGATCTCCTGCGCCATCAGCAGGTAGACGATGGAGAACGCCACGAAGGTTCCGGCGGAGAATGCCAGCGTGGTCCACAGGGCGATGCGCCAGGCGGCGGTGGTGCGTAGATTCTCAGGCATGCTTTAACACGTACCCCACACCGCGGATGGTGTGAATCAAGGGTTGGCGATCGTCCTCGTCAACCTTGCTGCGCAGGCGATAAATGTGAACGTCCACCACATTGGTGGCGGGATCAAAACGCATGTGCCAGACGTGGTCGAGGATCATGGTCCGCGTCACCACACGGCCCGCGTTGCGGCAAAGGTACTCCAACAGAGAGAATTCTTGCGGGGTGAGTTGGAGAATGCGGTCGCCCCGCTTCGCTTCGCGCGCGATCAGATCGACCTGAAGATCGGCAACTTCCAAACGTAGGGGTTCCTTCTGTGAGGTGGAGGACCGGCGCAGGAGATTTCGTAACCTTGCCAAGAGCTCCGCCAGCGCAAACGGCTTGGTGAGATAGTCATCGCCCCCTTGCTCGAGACCCTTCACGCGCTCATCCACCGAGCGCCGGGCCGAGAGGATCAAAACGGGAGCAGCGCTGCCATGAGCCCGGCAGCGGGCAATCAGATCGAGCCCATCCATGTCAGGCAGGCCGAGATCAATGATGAATGCATCATGGATGCCCTCCACAGCCAGGGCCTCAGCACTCTTAGCGTCAGCGGACGCATCCACCTGGAAACCGGCTTCCACCAGCGCGCGCTCAACAAATCGCTGAATCGACAAATCGTCTTCGACGAGCAGCAGCCGCATCGGTAGTTTCGATTCAATGCTTAGGTCTTGTGTCCCTGAGTGAGATGCGCTGAGACGCACGAACGTTGACCGCCGTTCGGGTAACTATTGATAATTCCAATTTCTACGAGCATCAACCGGTCGGGATCACCGAACTATGCCCATTGCTTTAGCTAAGAAAGCAAAACCACGAAGCCCAATCCGTTCACTTTGTTATGAGCTTGCCCGAGACCTGAACCATGTCCCTTCCTGTGAATGCGCTGTAGGGTCGATGCGCACCGCCAGCCGCGGCTTGTCGCAAGTCGCTATTGTCGGGACAAGCGCAACCCCACTCTAAAATCCGGCCAAAGAACTCGGCGGCGTGGGAAAAGGCGATGGGTCAAGATGCAGTCCGGGTAGCGGCGCAGAGTTGACCGATTGTACCTCATATGGTTGTGTAGTCACCAAACCGTCTTTCTGTTACTTTGGGGGGATGTGAGGGATGGCGGGGCGCAGCGCACATTCGGAAATGTAGAAACTCCAGGGATATTCGACCCCTGCGGGGTCGAATATCCCCCTTCTCCGTAGGTTTCACCTACGGCTAATGATGTTGTTCCCCTTCGGCGAGCTTCGCGGACTTTGACGTGGCCCTGCAGTACCGCCGGGGTGGCGATCTGAGATTGATGAGTTTGTTTTTCTGGCTATCGGTGGGAAATGATCACGGACTCTGGCATCGGCGGCAGCCGGAAGTGTTCACTGCGCGTGAAGCCGGCGTTGCTGAACATTTGCTCGAGTTCCGCAAAGGTGTAAGCGTCGCCATGCGGGGTTGAGCCTAGCATGATCATGCTGAAGGTAGCGGCATCGGGGGGAGTGACGCGGTCGTCGTTGGGCACAAATTCCAGGGTCACCGCGCGGCCCCGGGGCGCAAGTGCGGCGTGGACCTTGCGCAACAGCTCTTCGTTCCTGGGAGGATCGAAGTGGTGCAAGAAGTTCGTCAGTAAGACGAGATCGTAACCATCACCGAATCCAACCTCAAACGCGCTGCCGGGGATAGTGGAGTATCGGGATTCGACTCCGGATTTCCGCGCGTTATCTTTCGCAACTTCCAGTACGCTGGCCCAGTCGACCGCCACTATTTCGGCTTGCGCGTTGTGGCGGGCGATGTCGATTCCGAAAAGTCCGTGGCCGGCGGCAATATCCAGCACACGACATTTGCCGCCCTCGTCTGCTCCCACCAATTGGGAGATGGCCTCGGCAGGCATTTTCATCATGGGGGCTATGGAGTGAGCGAACTCCACCCAGATTGGATCCTCAGTTCCCAGCGTTCCCTCTTCGCCCATCACGGTTCCGCCCTTGCGCACGGCCGCGGTGAGGTCATCGAAGGCCTTGAGCATCTCCGGTGCATCGAGAAAGCGCGCAGCGCTACCCATATACGCGGGCGAGCGGCGATCGAGGAAAATGGCAGCGTCGGGAGCCAGGCCATAATGAAAATCTTCCTTCGTAAGGTAACCCATCACCGTGAGGAAATCGCAAAGGATGCGAATGCCACGTTTGGCCGCACCCGTCCGTAGGGCAATCTGCTCAGCCGTCGTCTGCCGGTCGCCGATGGCGGTAAAAACGTCGAGCTCGATGGCTGCCTTCATTGCGGCTGTTTGTTGATAAGCGTTAAAGGTCCGGAACAACCGCCCGGGGTTGGGCATTCCAGCGGGCGCCGGGGCCGTCCCCGCAGGTTCTCCCTGGGATTTCCTTTCAACATCGGGTGCTGTGGGTTGGCTCATTGGAATCCTCCGCTGGACTTACAAAGCTGCGAATCTAGAATTGCCACCTATCGGGCGTTCTCACTCCGGGACCTCCGTGCTTAGGTCAGTTTTACACTAGGGTCGCTGAGATCGTGCGTGGCTCTGTGTTAAAGCCTGGAAAGCACAAAGAAGTCAACGAGCCTTCCTCGGGTAGCGGCTCAGTCGCGCTAGGATTTTCAGTTTTCTATCGAGCCCTGATCGATTGCTGCAAAGTCTTGCTATATTCTGAGTCTTGCTAGTCCTTCGAGTTTCCTTGCCATGCTCTCTAATCACGTCGCCACAGTCTTCAGCGGTACTGCATTTCGAATTACGATTTTGGGATCCCCCACCGGCACGGGAACCGGCAGTTCACGCTCGCGCAAAAGGGCGACATGCTCGTCCATACCCCAGCGGGCTTTGTAAAGGCAATCTTCAATCGAATTGCCAACCCCGGTGAAACCCTCCAGCTCAGGTGGATAGAATCCAAAGAAATTTGGATCTTCCGTTGCTTCGATTACCAATGAGTAATTCAAGTTCATCACCAATCGTCAACCTTGCACTTTTGTCAACAGCTCCACAAACTTCTGCTCGCGGCCTTTCTGATCCAACCCCAGGTGCTTTTCCATGACCTGCGTGGTATTCATCGAGCAGAACTTGGGGCCGCACATCGAGCAAAAGGCGGCTTCCTTGTAATACTCGTCGTGAAGGGTTTCGTCGTGCATGGAGCGCGCCGTCTCCGGATCAAGGGAAAGCTGAAATTGCTTGTTCCAATCGAAGAGGAAGCGCGCGTAGCTGAGCGCGTCGTCGCGGT
>CAZCVY010000058.1:0-35644 GCA_964501985.1 uncultured Acidobacteriota bacterium
AGCTTGCTGCGCGTGCTGTCCGTCGATCCGGGTTTTCGTACCGATCACATCCTCACCATGGACTTGGCCTTGCCGTTTCCCCAGAACGATGCAGAAAAGGGCCAGCGCTTGGGACTCCTCAATAACCTCTTCGCGCAATTGCGAGCGCTTCCCGGAGTCGTAGAAGTGGGAGGCACCGGCGGGTTGCCGCTCGCCGGGGACTTGGCGGATGGGACTTTTGTGGTAATGAATCCCGGAGAAAAGGTACCGGGAATGCAGGATCTGGAGAAGATGTTCCAGGATGCGACCCGGACCGGCGACGCCGACTATTGCGTGGCGAGCGCGGGATATTTCCACGCCTTGGGCATTCCCCTGTTGCGCGGCCGCCTGTTCCGTGATAGCGACACTATGGATTCGCCGCACGCGGCGCTGATCAGCCAGGCCTTGGCGCGAGAGAAGTGGCCAAGCCAGGATCCGCTCGGGCAGACCTTGGAGTTCGGAAACATGGATGGCGACACGCGCCTGCTCACCGTGGTGGGCATCGTGGGCGACGTGCACGTTGAGAACCTGGAGTCCAAGCCTCCGGGCATCATTTACGTGGATTACCAGCAGCGGCCGCAGGCGGCCTCGCAATTCACCGTGGTCATACGCACCAGCCTCCCGCCGGGCGCTTTGATTCCGGCGTCGAGGAAAATATTGACGGATCTTGCCCCCAACGTTCCACCCAGCCTCAGCACCTTTACCAAGGTCTTTGCGGATTCGCTGAAGGCGCGGTATTTCAACTTGCTGCTGGTGGGAGTCTTTGCCGCAACCGCTCTGCTGCTGGCGATGGCGGGAATCTACGGCGTGATGGCGTACGCCGTGGCGCAGCGCACCCGCGAGTTTGGAGTGCGGATGGCGCTGGGGGCGGAAGTGACCGACGTGCTGCGCCTCGTGCTGCGCCAAGGCTTGGCCATTGTGGCGGTAGGTGTGGCGTTGGGCGTTCTGGGATCGTTCGCCTTGACCCGCATCATGGCCACGCTGCTGTTCGGCGTAAGCGCCACCGATCCGCTCACCTTCGCCGGAGTAACTCTCGTGCTGGCGCTCGTGGCGCTGGTGGCAAGCTATATTCCCGCGCGCCGGGCGACCAAGGTCGATCCGATGGTGGCGCTGCGGTATGAATAAAGAAGCTGTCAGCGATCAGCTCTCAGCGGTCAGCCAGCGGCGGTGGCGTTTGATGTGGCGCGATGGTTTTGATGTAGCGCGGGCGGGACGCCCGCGCTACGAGCTGACCGCTGATAGCTGAAAGCTGATTGCTGATAGCTCAACTCTGAGGATAAGAATGAACACCTTGATTCAAGACCTGAAGTACGGCTTCCGCATGCTGGCGAAGAATCCCGGTTTCACGGCGGTGGCGGTGTTGACGCTCGCGCTGGGTATTGGCGCCAACACGGCAATGTTCACGGTCGTTAACACCGTGCTCCTCCGTCCGCTGCCTTATCCGGATTCAGGGCGCATTGTGAACATTTCGCGCAAGGGTGGCGGTTCGGCCTCCATCATGATGTTTACCTTTTGGGAGCAACACGACTCGCTTTTCGAGGATTTGTCTGCTTACGATTTCACCGCAATCGGCCTCAATCTGAGCGGTGGAGACCGGCCGGAACTTGTGCAAGGAATCCACGTATCGAAGAACTATTTCCGCCTTATGGGGGCGAACCCGATCATGGGCCGCACGTTCAATGCGGATGAGGACCGGCCCGGCGGGGCGCGTGTCGCGGTCATGAGCTATGGCCTGTGGCAGAAGCGTTTTGGCGGCTCCCCCTCGATTCTGGGGAAGACGATAACCCTGGTGGCTGCGCCCTACACCGTTATTGGTATCGTAACGCCAAAATTCCAACCGTATCCTCCGGCGGATATCTGGATGCCTTTGCAGGCCGATCCGGGCAGCACCAATCAGGCGCACACTCTTGAGGTGTTGGGGCGGCTCCCTGGCGGCAAAACGCTCTCCGAGGCGAATGCGCAAATGGCGGTCCTTGGCCGGCAATTCGTTCTGACCCACCCGGAGCAGCTAGGAGAGGATGACAAACTCCAGGTGGCGCCCCTCCAGCAACAGATGACCGGCGACGTCCGGCCGGCGCTCCTGATTTTGTTGGGTGCGGTGGGGCTGGTGCTGCTGATCGCGTGCGCCAACGTGGCGAACCTGCTGCTGGCGCGCGCTGCCGGGCAGCAAAGAGCGGTTGCCATCCGCGTGGCCATGGGAGCAGGGCGGGGAAGGATCGTGCGGCAACTCCTGACCGAGAGCCTCTTGCTCTCTCTCGCGGGTGGAGCGCTCGGCCTTGGGCTGGGGTCGTTGGGAGTGCGAGCGCTGCTGGCCATGACGCCTGGCGACTTGCCGCGTGTCGATGAAATGGCGGCCATCCCCGGTTTGAATCCCTGGGTGGCGGGCTTCACGGTATTGCTTTCCCTGGTCACCGCCATCCTCTTCGGACTTTTCCCCTCCATCCAGGCCGCGCGGACGGATCTTACCTCCATGCTCAAGGAATCCGACGCCCGCTCCGGCACGGGGCTGAAACACCATCGCGCTCGCGGCGTTCTGGTGGTGGCGGAAGTTGCCATCACCGTCATCCTCCTGTGTGGGGCGGTGTTGCTGATCCGCAGTTTTTCCGCGCTGCACACCGTCGACCCGGGTTTTGACTCGCGGAACCTCTTGACCCTGAAGGTTTCGCTCGCCGGCTCCAAATATGCGAATAGCAAGGCGGTTGACCGCACCGCCCGGCAATTGATGGAACGGCTGGAGGTCCTGCCCGGCGTGGAGGCTGCGGCCATGGCGAATGTCTTGCCGTTTGAGGACGGTCCCGACATGGTCTTCACTATCCCCGGGCGGCCGCTCTTGCCAGGCTACAAATTCACAGGCGATGACCAATGGCGTTTCGTTTCGCCGCACTATTTCGAGGCGTTGCGGGTTCCGCTGCGGTCGGGGCGGTTGTTTCGAGACCAGGAGCCGGCCCGCACTGTCGTCGTCAACGAAGCGTTCGCCCACAAGTATTGGCCGAACTCGAGCCCTCTCGGTCAAGTGCTCTTGATCGGCGGTGCACTGAGTCCCGAGTTTGACGAAGGCTCCGTGGAAATTGTTGGCGTGGTGGGCAACGTCCGGGAGAACGGACTCAATAACGATCCGCCTCCCGTCATGTACCAGTTGCATTCGCAGATTCCCGACGCCGCGATGGCGTTGGTGAATGGGCTGGCGGCTGCGAGTGTCATCGTCCGCACCAAGCCGGGGGTCGCTCCCATGAGCATCAGCCAGCCTGCCCAAGAAGCGTTGCTGGCCGGGGATTTCCAACTTCCTCCCACCCGCGTGCGCACCATGGAGTCCCTGACTCTTAGCTCGACGGCCCAGCAGAACTTCAATTTGCTTTTGTTGAGTCTGTTCGCGGCACTCGCTCTGCTGCTGGCGACGGTGGGCATCTATGGTGTGATCTCCTACGGCGTCACCCAGCGCACGCACGAGATCGGTCTCCGCGTCGCGCTAGGAGCCCAGCGAGCGAGCGTCGTCGGGCTCGTGGTGGGCCAAGGACTGGCGATGACGCTGATCGGTGTTGGCGCCGGACTCGCGGGGGCATTCGCGCTCACCCGGTTCCTGGCGAAGATGCTTTACGGCGTCCGTCCCACCGACCCGTTAACGTTTGTGGCTGTTCCGCTGATCCTGACCGTTGCGGCCCTGCTCGCGTGTTACATCCCGGCGCGCCGCGCGACCAAGGTCGATCCGATGGTGGCGTTGAGGTATGAGTAAGGAAGCTGTCAGCGATCAGCTCTCAGCTTTCAGCTAGGGACCGAAAGGCCCGGCGAGCACTGGCTGAGAGCTGATCGCTGACAGCTGAAAGCTCGACGTTGAGGAAACAAATGAACACCTTGATTCAAGACGTGAAGTACGGCATCCGCATGTTGGCGAAGAATCCCGGCTTCAGCGCCGTGGCCGTCATCACTCTCGCTCTCGGCATCGGGGCGAACACGGCGATTTTCAGCGTCGTAAACGCAGTCCTGCTTCGGCCCCTCCCTTATCGGGACGCGGGCCGTTTGGTGATTGTTTGGGAACAGAACATCCAGCGCGGCTGGCACACGAATGTTGTTTCCGCGGCGAATTTCGACGATTGGCGGCAGCAGAATACGGTCTTCAGCGAGATGGCCGCGGTTGACCCCACTTCCTTCAACTTGACCGGCGCCAGTGAGCCCATGGAGATTGACGGCGAGCGCGTTACCGCCAATCTCTTCACGCTGTTGGGCGTTCAGCCCCTTCGTGGCCGAGGCTTCTCCCCTTACGATGGCGAGCCATCCAGCCCCCCTGTGGCCATCATCGGTTACGGCCTGTGGCAAAGGTCCTACGGCGGCGACGCCAAAATGATTGGCCGCCCGATTTCGCTTGATGGCCGCAGCTACACGGTGGTGGGAATCATGCCGCCTGACTTCAACGAGGCTTACACCGCTTACTTCAACGTGCAGGGCCAGGTGTGGGTGCCCGGCCTGGATCTGCGACCCCAGGGGCGCACCGACCACGCCTACCTGGCGCTGGCGCGGCTCAAGCCGGGCATTACCTTGAGGCAGGCGCAGGCGGACATGGATACCATCGCGAGCCGCATTGAGAATCAGTATCCGGAAAACAAAGGTTGGAGTGTCGCGGTGGTCGGCATGCACGACCAGATTGTGGGATTTGCCCGGCCCGTGTTGCTGTTGCTCGTGGCGGCGGTGGGCTTCGTGCTGCTCATCGCCTGCGTTAATCTCGCCAACCTGCTGCTGGCGCGCGCCGCCAGCCGCGAAAGAGAAATCGCCCTGCGTTCGGCTCTGGGCGCCGGTTTTTCGCGGGTCCTTCGTCAGCTTCTTACCGAGAGCGTCTTGCTCGCGCTGATGGGGGGAGGCCTGGGGGTCTTGATCGCGGCCGTGGGGACGAAGGCGCTCGTGGCTTTTTCTCCCTCGGCCCTCCTTTGGGTTGCACCGGGGCTTGATGGTGCCACGCTCAACGGCGGAGTGCTGGGCTTTGCAATGTTGCTCACCGTCGTCACGGGGTTCCTTTTCGGGCTGGTTCCGGCCTGGGGAATGTCCACGCCGAACCTGACGGCTTCGCTTCAGGCGAGTGGCCGAGGCTCTTCGGACACCGGGCGCGGGCATCGCCTACGCGGGTTCTTGGTTACAGCGGAATTCGCCCTGGCCTTCGTGCTGGTCATCGGCGCGGGGTTGATGATCAGGACCCTCGAGCGGATTACGCATTTCAGTTTGGGGTTCAACCCGCACAACGTGCTGACTTTGCGCATTCCCCTGCGGGGGCCTCAGTACCAGGAGCAGGGCAATCAGGCAAGGTTTTTCGAGCAACTCCTGGGGCGGGTGGAGGCTTTGCCGGGGGTCGAATGCGCCAGTGTTTCCCGCGGCCTGCCGATCGAAGGTCAGAATGGCATGGATTTTGTCGTTGAGGAGAATCCGCATCCCCGGCCGGAAGACGTGCCGGCTGCCAACTATCTTGTCATCGCCCCCCACTACTTCCGGACCATGGGCATCCCTCTGCGGCAAGGGCGGACTTTTACCAATGCCGATCTCCAAGGCTCGCAGCGCGTAGTGATTGTGAATGAGGAACTCGTGCGCGAGTATTGGCCGGGCCAGAACCCTCTGGGGAAACGGCTAAAGACTGGAACCGATCCCAAGCTTCCGTGGCTTACGGTCGTGGGCGTAGCAGGGAACGTGCGAACCGAGGGTCCGGACGTAGCCTTTGAGCCGGAACTTTACGTCCCCTACACGCAATACCCCTGGCTTCTTGATCCACGGCATTTTGTGGTGCGCACGGTGGGAGATCCGTTGGCCGTGGCGCAGGCGGTCCGGCGCGAGGTCGAGGCACTCGATTCAGGAGTTCCCATTGCGGACATTCGCCCTCTCGATCAAATCGCCAGGGAACCGGCCGCACCGCGGCAGTTCCTCATGACGCTGCTTGCTGTTTTTGCCGGGCTGGGGCTGGTTCTGGCGGGAGTGGGGATTTATGGAGTCATGGCTTACGCCGTAGCGCAAAGGACTCGGGAGTTTGGATTGCGCATGGCTTTGGGGGCTCAGCGGGCGGACGTCTTGCGGTCAGTTGTGGTGCATGGACTCTTCCGGGCCGGCATCGGCCTCGCCATCGGCTGCGCCGCGGCCCTGGGACTCGCGCATTTCATGAGCAGCTTGCTTTTCCAGGTTCAACCGACCGATCCGGCAACGTTTACAGCGGTGGCGCTAGGATTATTCGGGCTCGCGCTCCTGGCGTGTTACATCCCCGCGCGGCGGGCAACAAAGGTCGATCCCATGGTGGCGTTGAGGTATGAGTAGGGAAGCAGTCAGCGTTCAGCAATCAGCGGTCAGCCAGCAGCGCGGACGTGTGATGTAGCGCGGGCGTCCCGCCCGCTGTCACGGGAGCGTCCCGCTCCCGCCGCATGTGTCATGGGCGTCCCGCCCATGCCACATGCATGGCCAGGATGGCCATGGCACACGCCCGCGGGCTGACCGCTGACCGCTGATAGCTGATAGCTGATAGCTGACGGCCCAAGTCTGAGGACACGAATGAATGCATTGATTTACGACCTGAAATTCGGTTTCCGCGTGCTGGCGAAGAACCCCGGCTTCACCTTGGTGGCGGCATTGACCCTGGGTTTAGGCATGGGGGCCACCACGGCCATATTCTCGGTCGTTTATCAGGTCCTTCTGCGGCCTCTGCCCTTTCGAGATGCCTCGGCGCTGGTGGTGATGCATGAGACAACGCCGAGGGTGGGAAGGGTTTCCGTTTCCTATCCGAATTTCCTGGACTGGCGGCAGCAGAGCCAAAAATTCTCGCAGATGTCCGCGGTTTACGACGTGGGTTTCAACCTCGCGGGGGTCAGCCAGCCGGAAGCCATCAGTGGGGGAGCGGTATCGCCGAACTATCTTTCCATGTTGGGGGTGCGGCCGATCCTGGGGCGCGATTTTGACGCCGGGGAGGAAAAACCCGGCACCGCTCCCGTGGTGATTCTGAGCTACACCCTTTGGCAATCCCACTTGGGTGGAGATCCAAGCGCCATTGGGCGAACTCTTACGCTCGATGGGCGCAGCTTTACGATCGTGGGTGTGCTCCCGCCGGACTACACTTCGCTCGATAAGACAGATCTCCTGGAGCCAATCGGCGTGTGGGCCACCCACAATCCCACCGCCAACGATCGGGGCGACCGCGGCGATATGGTGGTGATGGGGAGGCTCGCGGCCGGCATGACCCTTCCGCAAGCGCGCGCGGAAATGGAAGGAATCGCGGCGCGCCTGGCCAGGGAGTTTCCTGGCACGAATGACCAATGTGGAGTATCGCTCGAATCCCTTCGCGATGCGTTCGTAAGCCACGCGCGCCCGGCGATTCTGGTGCTCTTTGGCGCGGTTATTTTTGTGCTGCTGATTGCGTGCGCCAACGTGGCAAACCTTTTTCTGGTGCATGGCGCGGCGCGGACGAAAGAAATCGCCCTGCGCATCGCCTTTGGCGCCAGCGGCAGCCGCATCACCCGGCAGATGCTCACTGAGAGCCTGGTGTTAGCCTGCCTGGGAGGGATTCTGGGCCTGGCGCTGGCGATGGCTGGGACGCAGGGAATGTCCCGGCTGCTTCCGGCGGAAATGCTGATGGGAGAGGCCGTGCACATCAGCGGCGCCGTGCTTCTGTTTGCGGCGGCCGCGGTGGCGCTGACCGCGTTGGCATTTGGCTTGGCGCCGGCAATACACTCGATGAAAACCGATGTGCAAGCGGAGCTGAAGGAGGGCGGGCGGACCACCAGTGCCGGCGCGGCGCAAAACCGTTTCCGCGGCGCCCTTGCCATCGCCGAAATATCGCTGGCGCTGATTCTTCTGGTAAGCGCGGGGTTGATGTTGAAAAGCCTGCACCGGCTGATGGAGGTCAATCCCGGCTTCCGCCCCGAGCGTGTGCTGACCATGGAAATGGATTTGCGCACCCAGCAGTACTCGAAAGATGCGGCGATCCGGAATTTCTGGCAGCAACTGCTCGACCGCGTGCGTGCGCTGCCCGGTGCGGAGAGCGCGGCCGTGGGGACCGTGGTCCCGCTGACGGATAATCACAATCGCACCGACATTACCATCGAGGGAATGGCTCTGCCCAAGCCCGGGAGTTTTCCCCATCCCGACGTTCACCTTGTGAGTACGGGCTACCTGCTCACGCTCGGGGTGCCGCTGCTGCGCGGACGCGATTTCACCGATGACGATAACGAGAGAACTGCTTCGGTGGGAATGGTCAATGCGCGGTTGGCGCGCGAGTTCTGGCCTAACGATGATCCGATCGGCAAGCGGTTTATGTTCGGGCGTCCAGGGCCGAACAACCCGCTGAAGTGGATCACCGTGGTGGGAGTAACCGGCGACACCAAACTCTACGGGTTGGCAAATCCTTCGCGGCTGGAAGTGTATGTACCCTATCGCCAGAATACCGAAGGCGAGATGAATTTACTGGTGCGCTCTGCCATCGATCCCTCGAGCCTGACCGCCGAAATTCGCGGCGCCGTGGCATCGATTGACAAGGACCAGCCGATTACAGGCATCGCCACCATGCAGCAACTCGTGAGCGATTCGGTGGCGACGCAGCGAACGACGCTTATTCTGCTCGGGCTGTTCAGCGGACTGGCGCTGGTGCTGGCGGTGATCGGTGTTTACGGAGTCATTTCGTATTCCGTAGCGCATCGGACGCATGAGATGGGGATCCGGATGGCGCTGGGGGCCGAGCGGGGGGAAGTCCTGAAGCTCGTCGTGGGGCAAAGCTTGAGGCTGACCATGATGGGCGTTGGCCTCGGTATCGCCGGCGCTCTGGCGTTGACCCATTTTCTCGCCAGCCTGCTTTATACCGTCAAGCCGACCGACCTGCTAACGTTCGTGGTCGCGTCCCTCTCGCTCGCAAGCGTGGCGCTGGTGGCCAGCTACATCCCCGCGCGCCGGGCAACCAAGGTCGATCCTATGGTGGCGTTGAGGTATGAGTAAGGAAGCAGTCAGCGTTCAGCAATCAGCGGTCAGCCAGCAGCGCGGACGTTTGATGTAGCGCGCGCGGGACGCCCGCGCTACGAGCTGACCGCTGATGGCTGCAAGCTGCCGTCGGAGGATTTAAACGATGAATACGGTGCTCAACGACCTGCGTTACGGTCTCCGCATGTTGGCGAAGAATCCGGGTTTTACCGCGGTCGCTGTCCTGACGCTGGCGTTGGGGATTGGCGCGGCCACGACTGTGTTCAGTTGGATTGATGCCGTTTTGCTCCGGCCTTTGCCGGGTGTCGAAAAGGCGGACGAGTTGGTGGCGTTCGAGGCCACTGCTCCCAACGGTGATTTCCTGACAACTTCCTATCCGGACTACCGCGATTATCGCGATCATCTGACCTCCCTCGCCGGACTCGCCGCGTCCCAAATCTCGCCGTTCAGCGTTGGTCCACACGACCATGCCCGCCAGGTTTGGGGAGAGATGGTGACGGGGAACTACTTCGCGGTGCTGGGTGTCAAGCCGATTTTGGGCCGCACCTTTTCGCCGGAGGAGTCCGCGGATCAGCCGGGCGCATTTCCCGTGGCCATCATCAGCTCGCGCCTCTGGCATTCGTACTTTGACGCCGATCCCCTGATCGTGGGGAAAACGATTCGAGTGAATCAGCACGAACTAACGGTCATCGGCGTCACGCCGCCGGATTTTCGCGGCTCGATTTCAGGGCTGGCCAATGAAATCTGGGTACCGTACATGATGCATCCGGTGCTTCAAGGCGTCGGCGAGTGGGCGCTGCGCGACCGCGGGAACCGCCAACTGGTCTGCGTCGCTCGCCTGAAGCGCGGCGTCACGATGGATCAGGCGCGGAGCGAGATCGCCGGACTCGCCCGTGCCCTGGCGGTGGCGGATGCCGATACCGACAAAGGCATAAGCGCGACCGTCGTTCCGCTTTGGAAATCGCACTTTGGCGCGCAAGCCCTGTTGCTCAAGCCGCTGCGAGTTCTCATGGCGGTCTGTCTGGTCCTCCTGCTGATCGTCTGTGCGAATGTGGCGAACCTGCTCCTCGCCCGGCTCACGGCCCGCCAGAAGGAATTCAGCGTGCGGCTGGCGCTTGGCGCTGGGCGGCTCCGCCTGATCCGGCAGGTGCTCACCGAGAGTTTGGTGATCGCGGCTGCCGGCGCCGCTGCCGGAACGGCTTTGACCTTGTGGATGGGCGGCGCACTGCAATTCATGGCTTCGCGTAGCTCTCTCCCGGTCGACCTCGAGGCTCCCGTGAATGGCCACATCCTTTTATTTACGGCCCTGGCATGCGTTGCCGCGACCCTCCTCACGGGAATTGTTCCGGCTCTCCAGGTGACGCGCACGGATTTGAACGACCATCTCAAAGAAGGCGGACGGAGCGGGACTCCAGGGGCGGGCGCGCATCGCCTGCGCGGGTCGCTGGTGGTTGCAGAGCTCTCCCTCGCGATCATGGCGCTGGTCTGCGCGGGGCTTCTGGTGCGTAGTTTCGAAGCCGCACGGGCGGTCAACCCGCAATTCGACCCCGACCATGTTTTGATGTCGCGTTTCTATATCAGCACCACCGGATACAATCTCGAACAGCGCAAACAATTCTGCTACCGGCTGCGCCAAAAACTCGAGACGGAGCCGAGTATTACCGATGTGGCGTATTCCGACGTCGATCCGGTGGGGTACCTCTCGGGCTGGTGGGAGCCTTTACAGGTGGAAGGATACATTCCCGGCCCTGGCGAGAACATGAAGATTGATCGCAGCGTCGTGTCTCCCAGCTACTTCCAACTGATGCACATTCCTCTGCTGGAAGGGCGCGACTTCACCGAGCAGGACGACGAGACGCGGACGCCGGTGATCATTGTGAATCAGACGTTCGTCAAGCGGTTCTTTGGGGGGCGGGATCCGATCGGCCGCAAGGTTAACGGTTGGGGGAAATGGTGCACGGTCATCGGCGAGGTGAAGGACAGCAAATACATCACGCTCACCGAAGCCCCGATGCCGTTCTTCTATGCGCCGTTTCGCCAGGTCTACCGGGCCGACATGGGACTGGTCTTCTACATTCGTACCCAAACGGAACCTTCTGAAGCCATCAACACGATGCGGGCAGATGTGCGCAGCACCGATCCGAATGTGGCGATCGTAGAGGCGGTGCCGCTGGCGCAGCACATTTTGGCCTCCCTGTACGCGCAGAGGGTGGCTGCATACCTGCTGAGTGTGCTGGGGGGACTGGCTTTGTCGCTCGCGGCGGTGGGCCTGTACAGCGTCATGGCGTACTCTGTGGCCCAGCGGACGCACGAGATCGGCATTCGCATGGCGCTGGGCGCCGATCCGCAGCACGTTTTAGTGCTGGTGGTCGGCCAGGGTTTGCCTCTCACGCTCATCGGCGTCGGCGCGGGGATGGCGGGCTCCCTGGGGTTCACCCGGCTGCTCGCGAGTGTACTCTACGGCACCACCACCACCGACCCCATCACGTTTATCGCGGTTCCGCTTTTGCTCGTGGGGGTGGCCTTGTTGGCAACTTACGTCCCGGCACGCCGGGCTACCAAGGTCGATCCCATCGTAGCGCTGAGGCATGAGTAGGGCAGCGCTTGGTGGACAGCGGGTCGTGGCGAGGAACGGCTCATGGTTGCGGTCGTCGATTGTCAAAGTGACTCGTGCCATCCGCAAGAGTTTGGGTCAGTCACGACGAGATGTCACATGGCAGGTGGATGGTGGATAGGGAGAGTCAGAGCTTGTCGAGAGGATTGAAGAATTTCAGGCCGGGGAAGCGCGCAAAATCGCGGTCCGTCGTGGCGAGGGTCGCGCCGTGCTCGATGGCCAACGCCGCCAGGTGGGCGTCTGTGACGAGAGGTCCGCGCACCTGTCCCTTGGTCATCATGTCGCGGAGAATCTGCCAATGCCTTTCGCCAGGATTCACGAGGGTGACCATGGGACGTTCGAGCCACTCCGCGACAATGGCGGTGGCCTCATCGATAGATAACGGATTTTCCAAAGGGCGTGGGCTTGTGCCGATGCGTATAAAAGCAAGGACAGTCGTCCATGCGAGCCCCACGGGTTCGGGCTTAGAGAAAATTGCTTCGAGCCAGTCGCGAGCCGGCTGGTGATGCGGGGAGGAAGAATCGTTGGCATAGAGGAGCAGGTTGGCATCGATCAGAATCATCGGTGGTAGGGACCCTCAATCTCCTCGATGAGTTCCGATACCTTGTCGTAGTTGAACCCTGGGCGCAGATCCAAAGCGCGCGCCTTGATCTTGTAAGGAGGAATGGAAGCGGCCTGCGCTCGAATGGTCAAGCCGGTACGCAGAACGCGGTTCACGATCTGCTTGAAGGGTTCGCCGGACCGGCGCGCTTCGTCCCGGAGTTTGGCGGCCACATCGTCGTCGAGAGTTAAGGTTGTTCTCACATCTTGATGCTACGGCAGAAGCATCATGATGTCAACTGGCAGTGGCCAATGGGTAGTGGCTAGTGGTTAGCAGACGGGAAGTCCGAATAGCGGCTTGTTTGCGGAGTAGCTGAGAGCTGATCGCTGATGGCTGATAGCTGATAGCTGAATGCTGATAGCTCGAAGCCCACAGCTAAGGTTTCGGCACCGAGGAGAATCATGAACACAGTGATTCAAGACCTGAAATACGGCCTTCGCATGTTGGCGAAGAATCCCGGCTTCACGGCGGTGGCGGTATTCACGCTGGCGCTCGGGATCGGTGCCAACACCGCGCTGTTTTCCGTGGTGAACGGCGTGCTGCTCAATCCCTTGCGCTACTCGGAGCCGGACCGCCTGGTGGCGCTCTACTCGCGCACTGCTGATTTCGCCAAATCGTCGATTTCTTATCCCAACTTCCTGGACTGGGTGCGCGACAACCGCTCGTTTTCCGCCCTGGCGGCTTATCGGCAAGAGGATTTTAATCTGACCGGCATGGGCGAGCCCGAACGCATCCCCGGGGAGATGATTTCTGCAAGCTTCTTTCCGGTTCTCGGCGTCAAACCTATCATAGGGCGGACGTTCCTCCCCGAAGAGGACCAGCTCGGCGCGCGTCCTGTGGCGATGATCAGTGAGGGCTTGTGGAAACGCCGGTTTGGTTCCGCACCTGACGCGCTGGGAAGGTCGCTCACCCTGAATGGCACCGGATACACCATCGTCGGTGTGATCCCGGTGGGCTTCCGTTTCGCGGAGAACAACTACCAGGCGAGCGATCTCTACGTTCCGATCGGTCAGTGGAGTGAACCCACGTTTCGCGACCGAAGAGCCTCAATGGGCATGGACGCTGTGGGGCGGCTCAAACCCGGCGTTACCTTTGCGCAGGCAAAGTCCGACATGGAGGCATTGGGAAAGCATCTGGCGGAACAGTACCCCGAGGTCGATAAGGGCACCGGAATCACCTTGGTTCCACTAAAGCAAGACATGGTGGGAGACATTAAACCCTTTCTGATGATGCTGTTGGCGGCGGTGGGACTTGTCCTGCTCATCGCCTGCGTGAACGTGGCGAACCTGTTGCTGGCGCGCTCGACGGCTCGGACCCAGGAGATGGCCATCCGCTCCGCTCTGGGGGCTAGCCGCGGACGCGTCATCCGGCAGCTTTTGACCGAAAGCCTGCTGCTCGCGCTGGCTGGTGGCGGCGTGGGGATGCTCCTCGCCGTCTGGGGCTTGCAAGGGGCGCTTAAAGTGCTTCCAGAGGCACTGCCGCGCGCCGAGGAAGTCCAGCTCGATGGACGTGTGCTGCTGGTGATGGTGATTGTGTCCGCTCTGGCGGGCATTTTGTTCGGATTGGCGCCTGCGATTCGGAGCGCGCATCACAATTTGCAGGAAACGCTGAAGGAAGGAGGGCGGGGATCAAGTGGCGCCCGGCATCGCGTCCAGAGGATTTTTGTCGTCGCCGAGCTGGCACTCGCCGTCGTCCTGCTCGCCGGCACCGGGCTGATGATTCGGAGCCTGTCCAAACTCTGGAGCGTCGACCCCGGATTTGACGTCCACAATGTCATGACGTTCTTCTTGTCGTATCCCACCGTCGACAACTCCCCGACTGCGGTTCGAGCCCATTGGCGCCAGGTTCATAACGACATTAATGCCGTGCCCAGCATCGAGGCGTCGTCCCTTTTGGCGGGCTCTTTCCCCATGACCAGCGATTCCGAACTGCCGTTTTGGCTGGAAGGCCAACCCAAACCGACAAGTCAGGGGGAAATGAAGTCGGCGCTCTTTTACCTTGTCCAGTCGGACTATTTGTCTATTATGAAGACCCCGCTGAAGCGCGGCCGCTTCCTCGCCACGACGGATAACGAACATTCTGCCCCTGTAATCGCCATCGATGAGCGGTTTGCCCAGCTTTATTTCCCCGGGCAGGATCCTATCGGCAGGCGGGTCAACTTCGATATCCTCAATGTCACCGCACAAATTGTCGGAGTTGTCGGGCACGTGAAACAATGGGGCCTCGACGAAGACTCGACGGCGCCAGTCCAGGCGCAGTTCTATTTCCCCATCGAGCAGATTCCAGACCAGTTTATGTCACTTATGGGCAAGGGGATCGGGGTAGCGGTTCGGACCAGAATTCCACCCACGATCGCCCGAAGCGAGCTCCGGCGTGCCATGTCCCACACAGAAAGCCAATTGGTGGTGTACAACACCCAGACCTTGGAAGAGGTCATTTCCGGTTCCCTCGCGGCCCGACGATTCTCCATGGTTCTCCTCGGGGTTTTCGCCATGCTCGCACTTGTGCTGTCGTGTGTCGGGATCTACGGGGTTATCTCGTATCTCGCCAGCCAACGAGTTCATGAAATAGGTATTCGCATGGCACTTGGAGCAGAAAGGCGAGACGTCTTGCGGATGGTTCTGGGGGAAGGGGTGACGATGGCGCTCCTGGGAGTTGCTATTGGTTTGGCGGCCGCCTTAGGATTGACGCGTCTGATGGCGAGTATGCTGTTCGGCGTCAGCGCCCATGACCCCCTCAGCTTCGCTGGTGTCGCAGGCCTGTTAATCCTGGTAGCGCTGGCAGCTTGCTACATTCCGGCGCGCCGAGCGACCAATGTCGACCCCATCGTGGCGTTAAGATATGAATGAGATTTCGAGTTTCTATTTTCGGATTTCAAGTTTCGGTTTTCGATCGATCAATGAGCCTATAATTCAATAAACAAGTCTAAAGGAGAGTGCTATGGAAGCAGGTTCTGAAAGCAAAGACCAGAAGCAGGATGCAGGGAAGTTGAAATCCAACGGATCGGGGCAAGCGCTGATCCACCTGGATGGTGTCACCAAGGTGTTTTTCACGGACGAAGTGGAAACACACGCCCTTTCCGGGATTTATCTCGAGATCGGGCGCGGCGAATACCTTTCCATTTCCGGCCCATCGGGCTGCGGAAAGTCGACGTTGCTTTCCATCCTCGGCCTGCTTGATTCGCCGACGGACGGCAAGTATACGCTCAACACCGCCTCCGTCGAAGACCTCTCGATCTCGGATCGAACCCGCATCCGTAACCGGGAAATTGGGTTTATTTTTCAGGCGTTCAACCTGATCGGTGATCTCAATGTTTATGAGAACGTGGAATTGCCGTTGACGTATCGAGGCATGGCGAGCACGGAGCGCCGCCAGCGCGTGCAGGAGTCGTTGGAGCGCGTGGGGATGTCGCATCGCATGAAGCACTACCCCGCGCAACTTTCCGGCGGTCAGCAACAGCGCGTCGCCGTGGCCCGGGCGCTGGTAGGAAAGCCCTCTATCATGTTGGCGGATGAGCCCACGGGAAACCTGGACTCGAAGAACGGCGAAGCGGTGATGGATTTGCTGCGCGACCTGCACCGGGAAGGCGCAACCATCTGCATGGTGACGCACGATCCTCGGTACGCGGAATTCGCGCAGCGGACCGTGCATCTTTTTGACGGCCGGATCGTGGAAGAGACCCGAGCGTAAATCGACTCATCAGCTCTGTGGCCGTTAAGCCGCTGGTGATCTCGAAAATGGGCGACGCCATAATTGAGTGAGAGCGCGGCGGAACAATGTATTGCGGGCGGTTGTGGGCCAAGGATTTATTTTGGCCCTCGTCGGGTAGATCCTGGGAGCGGCCGGGGCGCTCGTGGTGACGCGCTATCTGTCCAGCCTACTCGCCGGCGTCGGGCGGACCATCCGCTGAGATTTGCTGCGGTTTCCTTGTTCCCGCTTGTAGTCGCGCTGCTGGCGGCGTACATTCCCGCTCGTCGCGCCACGAGGGTGATGGCGAGGGGGGGGTAACATCGTCTTCGAGGATGCGGCAGCCCCGGGATTGCAAGCGTCGGGCCTGACTGTTTGAAGAACGGCACCCTGGCGGGAGGTTTGGAGGATTCAGTTCTAGGGGGGTTCACAAGACAACTTTATGATCAAAATGCTGAATTTGGAAAGATACTATCCTCTGGCGGGTGGTCGATACTACGTGCTGAGGCGGATTAACCTCGATATCCGGGAAGGTGAATTCATCACCATTATGGGGCCGTCAGGCGCGGGAAAATCAACTCTCCTCAGCATCATCGGGATGCTCGACGGCGGGTGGGAGGGCGAATTCTATTTCCTCGAACACCCCATCCACAAGCTCGCACCCAAGAAACGGATCGAGATAAACAAACGCTACATTGGCTTTGTCTTTCAACAGTACCACCTGCTCGACAGCTTGACGGTGGCGGAAAACCTGGATATTCCCCTCTCCTATCGAGACGTGAAATCGTCGGAAAGGCAGTCGCTGGTCGCGGACTCTCTCGACCGTTTTCAGATCGTTGGGAAAAAGGACCTTTTCCCTAGCCAACTCTCGGGCGGCCAGCAACAGTTGGTCGCCGTTGCCCGCGCCGTGATTGCCAAGCCTAAGTTAATCCTTGCCGATGAACCCACGGGGAACCTACACACCAGCCAAGGAAAAGAAATCATGGAACTATTCAAGAAGCTTAACAACGAGGGAACTACAATTATTCAGGTGACGCACTCAGAGGCGAATGCCGCCTATGGTAACCGGATTATCAGGCTCCAGGACGGGTGGATCGCGTGATGGTCGATTTTCGATTGCCGGTCGTCGATTGAACGGCGGTTAGCCTTGGTTCGTTGCGGGTGGTAAATTGCCGAACGAGCTGAATGGTCGGGTGGCTCCGGCCAACCTTGCGATTGATGACAGCTTGATTACCGAGGCGCAAAAATTGGGACGGCACCAAACGAAAAAGGAAGCCGTGACTGCCGCACTCGACGAGTACGTCCAGCACCGGAAGCAGCAGCGGATTCTCTCTCTTTTCGGAACGATCGATTTCAACAGAAGCTATGATTATAAGCGGGAGCGCCGCAAGCGAAAATGAACGTTTTGGTTGACACCTCGGTATGGTCGCTTGCCCTGCGCCGGCGGTCGAGCGACCTGACTGCAGACGAAAAATCGGTGGTCGCCGAACTCGCGGACCTCACCCGTGAAGGGCGAGCACGCATGATCGGGTTGATACGGCAGGAACTGCTATCGGGAATTCGAACGCTCACCCAGTACGAGAAGCTGCGGGTTGCTCTGCGCGCCTTCCCCGATGAGCCAATTGCAACCTCTGGCTACGAAGCGGCAGCCGGGGCCAGCAACGCCTGCCGGGCGAGGGGAATCGCTGCTTTCCTCGTGGACTTTTTGATCCGCCAGGTTGCTCTGAGCAGGGGATGGAACATTTTCACAACGGATCGTGATTTCAAGAACTACTTGAAGGCTTTGCCGCTGAAGTTGCACTCCCCTCGCCGTCCAAGTGCCAAATAAGAAGATCCGTGCGCGCTGGATCGATGGGTTATATTCGATCGACGAGTGAAGACCCGGGCCGGCAATTAAGATTCATAATTGGAAACGGCGCGGCGGCATGACACCTCAGACGAACCGCGCTAAGATAGACTCGAGTCCGCCCAACCATGACCACTTCGCGAACTGCAAGGATTTTGATTGCTGATGACCAGCCGGACGTGTTGGAAGCCCTCCGCCTTTTGCTCAAGGGCGAGGGCTACTTGACTGAATCCGTAACCTCGCCCGACGGTATCGTGACGGCGCTAAAGTCTAAGGACTTCGATCTCGTCCTCATGGATCTCAACTATTCGCGCGACACAACCTCCGGCCAGGAGGGCCTCGACCTGCTCACTGTTCTGCAAGGCATGGACAGTGCGCTTCCCGTCGTAGTCATGACCGCTTGGGGAAGCGTGGGCCTGGCGGTCGAGGCGATGCGCCGCGGTGCTCGTGATTTCATTGAAAAGCCTTGGGACAATGCCCGACTCATCGCGATTTTGCGGACACAAATTGAGTTGAGCCGTGCTCTCCGGGAGGGAGAACGTTTAGAGGCGGAAAATCGCCTGCTGCGCACCGAAGGGCGGCCCACTCTGATCGCGGAATCCGCGGCCATGCGGCCTGTCCTTGACTTGCTCGCGCGGGTAGGTCCCTCGGATGCGAATGTCTTAATCACCGGTGAGCATGGCACGGGCAAGGAAGTGGTAGCCCGCAGCCTGCATGTTCTTTCGGAACGTGCTTCGCGGCCTATGGTTACGGTAAATGCCGGTGGGCTTTCCGAAGGAGTATTCGAAAGCGAGTTGTTTGGCCACGTCAAGGGTGCGTTTACCGACGCCAAAACCGACCGCGTCGGCCGGTTCGAACTTGCCGAGGGTGGAACCCTTTTTCTCGACGAAATCGCTAACGTTTCGCTGAACCTTCAAGCAAAACTCCTACGCGTGCTGGAGGCGGGGGAATTGGAACGCGTGGGATCATCGAAAACTCGACGCGTTGATGTGCGTGTCTTATCCGCCACCAACGCTGACGTCGCGCAGGAGGTGGAGGCCGGACGATTCCGAGAGGACTTGCTGTTCCGGCTGAACACGATTGAAATCCATCTGCCGGCTTTGCGGGAGCGGCGCGAGGATTTGCCGCTTCTGGCAAACTATTTCCTCCGACAGTTTTCGCAGCGCTATCGCAAGCATCTGGCCGGCTTTGAGAGTGCCGCGATGCAAGCCCTTCTAGAGTTTTCCTGGCCCGGCAATGTCCGCGAGCTTGAGCATGCCGTGGAGCGCGCGGTCCTGATGGCGCAGAGTGACTTAGTGCGTTCCAGCGATCTGGGTTTGCGCGTGGGACGCGAGGGGGGCGGCCGCATCGATGACATGAGCCTGGAGGATGTTGAAAGTCTTCTGATTAAGAAGGCCCTGGCTCGCTACGAGGGGAACGTCAGCGCCGCATCCGATGCCCTTGGACTCAGTCGAAGCGCCCTCTATCGCCGGCTCAAGAAATACGGTTTGTGAACACCGCAGATGGCGGTCGTCATTTCGCAGGCATGTTTCAGTGAAGGCTGATGACTGAGAACTGACTGCTTGTTTATGGCTAACGATTGGCCAGGGAATAGTGCGCTCCCGACGCGGAGGCCCTCACGCCGCCGGATGCGCTTTGAAGCCCGGATGCTGTCTTATGCCTTGCTTGCGGGGTTCCCCGCCGTCCTGGTGGCGGTTCTTCTGCTTTGGTTCGGGAATTACTCCAGCGCTACGCGTTGGACCCTCGGGTCCTTGGTCGTGATGTTCTGGCTTGGCGCCGCATTCTCCCTCCGTTCCAATCTGGTCTACCCGCTACAGACCCTATCAAACCTTCTCTCCGCCTTGCGCGAGGAGGATTACTCCCTGCGTGCTCGCGACGCGCGCCCCGATGACGCGCTGGGGGAAGTGATGCTGGAAGTTAATGCTCTGGGAGAGGCCCTGCACGGACGCCGATTGGGTGCGCTCGAAGCCACCGCCCTTCTGAGCAAAGTCATGGAGGAAATTGAAGTCGCGGTTTTCACCTTTGACAGCGAGCAGCAGCTTCGATTGATGAACCGCGCGGGGGAGCGGCTCTTGGGCCAACCGGTCGAACGCATTTTGGGGCAGACTGCGGCGGAATTGGGCCTGGGGGATTGCCTGGAGGGAGAGCCCGCTCGAACCGTGACGATTTCTTTCCCCGGTGGAGCAGGGCGCTGGGCAATGCGGCGCAGCTCCTTCCGCGAAAGCGGCATGCCGCACGAACTGCTGGTCCTAACGGATTTAAGCCGGCCTCTGCGTGAGGAGGAACGTCAAGCGTGGCAGCGGTTGATCCGTGTGCTCGGCCACGAGCTTAATAATTCCCTTGCCCCCATCAAATCTATGGCCGGCACGCTGGAGATGATGCTGGAGCGCCAGCCGCGGCAGCCGGATTGGGAAGATGACATGCGCCGCGGGCTGGGAGTGATCGGATCGCGTTCGGCGGCATTGAGCCGCTTTCTGGAAGCTTACTCGCGGCTCGCACGCCTGCCCAAACCGACGCTGCAACCCGTAGAAGCTGGCGCTCTGCTGCGTCGAGTTGTGGGACTCGAGACGCGCGCGACGATTGCCATGACGCCCGGTCCCGACCTGATCGTAAGCGCCGACCCTGACCAATTGGAACAGCTTCTCATCAATCTGCTTCGCAACGCCGTGGACGCGGCGCTCGACACCGGGGGCGGAGTTTCCGTGGGTTGGACTCGCCGTGCCGATCAATTGGAAGTTTGCATCCTGGACGAAGGTCCGGGGCTGTCGAACACTTCCAACCTCTTCGTTCCGTTCTTCACCACTAAGCCCACGGGTTCGGGAATCGGATTGGTTCTAAGCCGGCAGATCGCGGAGGCCCATGGCGGTAGCCTGACCTTGGAGAACCGGAAAGGTCACGTTGGATGCGAAGCGCGCCTGCGGCTGCCGATATACGGATTTCCCTCGGCCCTTGAAGCCAACGGACGGGAGGCGAGCGGGTCCTAAGATCTGTCATCGCCTCCCTGGCCGGCTAAGGGCGATCGATTTCGCAATAAGCTCTCGTCGAACTTGATTTGGGATGGCCCCCGGCTAAGTTGCAGCTCTTCGATTGCCCGGGGATGGATTGCAGATAGGTGCTACAATTCGAATTCGACTGATAAAGATTTCTCGCTCTAACATGCTGACTTGACGGACTCCTCGCCCGAGGATTACATGCCGACGGTAACTTTGGCTCCCCTTGGATTGGGCGAGCTGCTGGACAAAACCTTCAGCACCTTCCGCAAGCACTTCTGGTTACTTGCGGGAGTTATGGTTCTTCCGGAGGGGTTGCTGGTTGGGCTTAACATCTTGGTTCAGGTGTATGTGACCGGGACCATGCCTCCTCCAAGCCCTCATAGCTCTCCGAGTCCGCAAGTGGCAGCCCAGTCGGTTGCGTTCGCCATGCGCGCGGGACTGTTATTCTTCGGCATTTTGATTCCCTATTTCATCGTTTACGCCATGGCGCTGGGGGCGAGCACCTACGCACTTTCTGAGGTATATCTCGGGCGCGCGACGACGATTCGCGAGTCCTATCGGATTGTTGCCAATAAATTCTGGCGTCTCCTTCATGTGATCTTCTCGATTCTTTTCCGCTCCTTCGGTCTCTTCTGCTTGGGTGGTATCCTCCTCATTTTCATGATCGCGGCCGTAGCGCCATTGTTCCGAACGCTGCCTTGGGTAGCCGCCCTCGTGGGTCTCGTCGCGCTCTTCGGCGTGCTCATTAGCGGAATTTTGGTCGTCATTTTCTTGGTTCGCTACAGCGTGGCCGTTCCCGCTCTGGTGCTTGAAGGTCTCACGGCGGGCCAAGCCCTCAAGCGCAGTGTGTCGTTGACCAAAGGTTACTTGTGGCGTCTGCTTCTCGTCGCTGTTCTGATGACGTTGATTCGCACGACGCTCGTCTCGCTCTGCCAGGCGCCGTTCAGCGTTGCGGCCTACCTTCTTATGTCGAAGGGCGGGCGGCCCAGTTTGTGGCTGACGATCCCGAGCCTGCTCGTGGGAGGTGTCGCCGGCGCCGCCACTGCCCCACTGCTGATGATCAGTTTTGCCATCGCCTATTACGATCTGCGCGTTCGCAAAGAGGGCTTCGATTTGCAACTGATGATGGCGAACCTTTCCCAAAGCGCTCCTCTCGGGACCTGAGCATGAAGCGAATCTCCCTATTTGCGATGCTAATCCTGCCGCTTGTCACAGGAGCCTTCGCTGGGCAGTCCGCAAACTCGGACGCGCGGGCTCCGCTCGATTTGCAGGGCTACACATCGGAACTCGGGCGATGGTCGGCATCGGCCAGCCGTCTGCGGCTGCACCCCGGTGAAGCCGTTGAGCTTCGCCAACAATTGCCTGACCATTGGACTGTCGTCGTCGAAGAACAGCGCTTCCTGGTGTCGACGAAGTGGCTGGGCGTCCTTCTGGACCGGCTCGCCACAAACCCCGATTCGGCAACCGAGATCTCCGAGGAAATGGAAGCTCGCCTCGAATCCATGCGCCAGGACCCTCAGGATCTCGCCCAGATTTCGGAGCCGAATCCACAGGTCGCGCGCGCCAAGCTGGTGGATATTCTGAAACGACACGAATTCCGCGCCGTCCGTGCGCCGAACCAGATCGAATCCTTGTGGGACCGGCTCGTGGATTGGGTGTGGACATTCATTGGCAAACTATTGCGACGTGCCGGAAGCCATCCGGCGGTGGCGACAGCCTTCCTTTGGGGTGTGGTCATTGCGGTTAGCCTGATTTTCTTGGGCTGGCTGATTTATTCGCTCACCCATCTTTCACTCGCGAATAAACCGCTCCGCTCCGGGCCTCTGCCAGCGCAAGGGGTTACTCCACCCGGAACTTGGAGGGAGTGGGTCGAGCAGGCCCGCGCCGCAGCCGCCCGAGGCGATTACCGGGAGGCAATCCGAATCATTTACGGCGCGGCCGTTCGCCGTATCGAGGAGGCTGGAACGTGGCAAGTCGACCCTTCCCGGACCCATCGAGAATATCTGCGCCTTGTGCCTTCGGACTCACCACAACGGCCTCCCTTGGTGGCCATCACCACTTGCTTCGAGCGTGTCTGGTATGGCAACGAGCAAGCGTCCTCTGCCAACTATGAAATGATCCTGGCAGAATTGGAGTCGCTGCGATGACCCTCCCCTTGGACCCCGGGGACAGGAAGTTTCTCCTCGTTTCCGTCTGCGTGCTTGCGCTTCTCACGGTGCTTGCGCTCTTAGCCCCTCGCGGAGGTGAAAATTCGTCGCGCGGCTTTCCTTCCACCTACGCCACTACCAATGATGGTGCAAAGGCTGCATACACGCTGTTGGAGGAAATGGGTTTTCACATCGAGCGTTGGGTAAAGCCCCCCGGTGATTTGCCAGCACCTTCTCGGGATATTCTGCTGATTATCGCCGGGCCATCCATTTTGGCGACAGCCGAAGAGGAAACACAACTAAAGCGGTTTGTCGCGCAAGGCGGCCGTGTGCTCCTCAGCGGGCCCCTGGGCGCTTCGATGATCGGTGCGCGTGGTGTTGACCCGACGCCGGGAAGCCAAGATGAATGGCGTACATTTGCCGCTGAACAGCCCGCGCCGCTTACCCGTTATGCGCCAGAAATCACCATGCAAAGTTCCGTTCGTTGGGTTCATCAATCCACAGGTCAGCAGCGATACTATGGTGACAGCGATGGCGCGACGGTTACCAAGGTCCTCATCGGCAAAGGGGAAGTCATCTGGTGGGCGGGGGATTCGCCCCTGACCAATTTCGGAATCACCAAGGCGTCGAACCTGGCGCTCTTTCTGAATTCGGTAGGGCCGCCGGGGGGGACACGCGTTCTGTGGGACGAGTATTTTCATGGCGTGCGGTTGGGATTGTGGGATTACGTGGCGCGCAGCCCACTGCCCTGGGCTGCGTTGCAATTTGCCTTGCTCGCTACTTTTGTCATTGTTACTTATGCGCGGCGCAGTGGGGCGACTCGGCCGATGCGCCGGGAATCGCGCCTTTCGCCACTGGAATTCGTCGTAACTCTCGGGGCGCTCTATGAGCGAAGGCACGAGGCCGACGGGGCGCTGGAAATCGCCCTTTCACATTTTCGCTTTCTCCTCGCGCGCCGCCTCGGTGTCCTTTCCCCCGTGACAACTCCCGACTTGATCCGAAGCGTCGAGGAGAGGCCGGGATGGGGGATCACGGGTTTTCGCGAAACAATGGAGCAGATCGAGTCTGCGCTGATATTGCGTGGGGTTTCGGAGCAGAAAGCTTTGGCGTGGATTGGCGAACTCCACGATTTCGCCGCTCGCCTCGACGGCGCCTCGAAGAGGTTGTAGTGCGGACCTACAAAACAGGTCCGCGCTACGACTGCGCCTCAGAAGGAACCAAAGGAGACCTTAATGTCCGGGGACGTTCAGAAATTCGCCGCTCACGCGCGCGCTGAAATTGGCAAAGTGATTGTAGGACAGGAAGAAGTCATCAGCCAAATGCTGGCAGTCTTAATTTGTGGCGGACACGCGCTTCTGGAAGGAGTTCCGGGGATCGCCAAGACGCTCGCCGTAAAGGTTTTGGCGCAGATCTGCGGCCTGGATTTTCAACGCGTTCAGTGCACACCCGATTTGATGCCGGCCGACATCCTCGGCGCCAATGTGTTCAATATGGCCTCCAGTACGTTTACGCTGCGACGCGGCCCGGTGTTTACCGGCCTGCTGCTTGTGGACGAGGTCAACCGCGTTCCCCCTCGAACGCAGTCGGCGCTGCTTGAGTCGATGGAGGAGCGCCAGGTGACTCTCGATGGCACATGCTACCCGCTCTCGCCTTTCTTTACGGTCTTCGCCACCCAAAACCCCGTCGAGTTCGAGGGGACCTATCCGCTTCCGGAGGCCCAACTGGACCGCTTCCTTTTTAAGATCCGCGTTCCTTATCCGCCGGCAGACAAAGAAGTGGAAATTCTAGAACGCCACCAGCGCGGGTTCGATCCGCACCACATCGAATCCCTCGGGCTATTGCCGGTTGACCCCGGATCGCTGGCTGCCGCCCGGCGCGAGGTGGCGGAGTTGAAGGTCGAGCCCGGCATCTTTCGCTATATCGCTGCCGTGGTGCAGAGAACTCGCGACTGGCCGGCCTTAAGTCTGGGGGGCAGTCCCCGCGCCACGGTGGCCCTGATGCTCGCGGCGAAAACCCTGGCCGCGATGGACGGGCGCGACTATCTGATCCCCGATGACGTCAAGGCTGCGGCGCCTCCCGTCCTTCGTCACCGGCTTCTGGTGAAGCCCGAAGCCGACCTCGAGGGAATATCGAGTGATCACGTTGTGGCTGAGGTGCTGGGCGCTGTCGAGGTTCCGAAATGAATGCGCCGGGGCGCCTCATGCCTCCCACGATGACTACCCCCGCGGCGAGTGCCCGGCGGTGGCCTGGCGCTTTCCAGTCCCGTTTTTTCCTCGCCGTGATTCTCGGTCTTCTGTGGATCGGCCCCGCTTGGTGGAATAGGCGAATCCTCTACGCCATGTTGGTGTGGGATGTTGTGGTGATCCTCGCGTGGATCATCGACCTCCGGCGGCTGCCTTTACCAGCGCAGATCACGGTTTCTCGCGAATGGTGCGAACCGCCGTCGCTCGACCTTGATTCGCAAGTGGTCTTACAGGTGACAAATCACTCGACGCGTATGGTGGACATCAGCGTTGAGGATGATGTTCCCGCCACTCTCGCGGGAAAACTCCCCAAGTTCAGATTGAGCGTTCCAGCGCGCGGGAGTGGTCGCGTGGCCTATACGGTCCATCCCACGACCCGGGGGGATATCCAAGTTGGCCGCGTCTTTCTGCGTTATTGCAGCCCCGCCAAGTTCGCCGAACGTTGGGCTATTGCTGACCTCAGCTTTACGGTGCGGGTTTACCCGAACTTGCGCGAGCCGCAGCGCTACACACTTTATCTGGTGCGCAGCAGGCAAATCGAGCAGGAGAAGCGTCTGAAGCGGCTGCTGGGAAGAGGACGCGAGTTTGAAAGTTTGCGCGAATATCGCGAGTCGGACGAAATGCGCGACATCTCCTGGACGGCCACCGCCCGTCACGGCAAGTTGATTAGCCGGGTGTTTCAGGTGGAACGGAGTCAATCCGTGTTTCTCATTGTCGATGCCGGGCGCCTGATGCTGGCGAGAACCCGCCCACCGGTCGACTCCCGCGCGCCGTTTTCGCCGCCTCATGGCTCCATTACGCCGGTTCGGCAATCCGGCGCGAAGGGGGGGACCGGGCACACCGTTACACTTACATCCGGTGCTCTACCGCAGCTTGAAACTGTTTTCACACCGCTGATGAAGCTCGATTACGCTGTCAATGCCGCGTTGAGCCTCGCGCACGTCGCGATGCAGTCGGGAGACAGCACGGGTCTGGTAACCTACGGCCGGAAGCTCCAGGCGTATTTGCCGGCGGCGCGCGGCGCGGAGCATATGCGCCACATCTTGGAACAATTGGCCTTGGTCGCGGGGGAGTCGGTCGAGGCCAATCATGGGCTGGCCGCGGACAGCCTGCTCACTCGTCATCGAAGACGGAGTCTGGTGGTGTGGATCACCGATTTGGCTGAAACCGCCGCGACTCCCGAGGTCGTCGAAGCCGCTTCTCGCTTGCTGCCGCAACATCTGGTCTTGTTCGCGGTGGTGGGTGAGCCGGAACTGCGTGCGCTGGTGGTGCGCCGGCCAGACTCTCCCGCTCAGATGTACCAGTATGTGGCGGCGCAGGAAATCATTCAGCGGCGTGAAATACTGCTTCGCCGCCTGCGCGAACACGGAGCGCTGGCGATGGAATTTCTCCCCGGCCAGTTGTCCTCGGAAATTGTTAACCACTATCTTCAGATCAAATTGAAAGGCTTGTTATAAACGGCGCGTTCGCGCTATGCTCGTTTCCTCCCACACTGGGTCAGGTAGAGAAACAGCAGTCCCCCTACCGCAGCCGAGCATGCGAACTTGGCAGCTACCGGAATATAGGACGGCGAGAAGAACCCTTCGAGAATTCCCGCGACGAACAACACGGGTATGGTTCCGAGGGCCAATCGCACTCCCTGGCCACCATAAAATGTGAGGGCCTGACGGCGAGGCAGTTCCCCCGGAAAGAGCAACCCGCGCCCCAGAAGCAAGCCCGCGCCGCCGGCAATAAAAATCGCCGGCAACTCCAAAGCCCCATGGGGAGCAACGAAGGACCAAAGTTGCAAGCTCATGCCGGCCTGCCAACACGCCGCACCGATCACTCCAATCATCACCCCGTTCATCATCAGCATATAGACCGTCCCGAGGCCGCCCAATATGCCAGCCGCGAACATCGTGAAGGAGACGGTAAGGTTATTGGTCATGATGGTGCTGGATGCCAACGGCTTGATGGTGAGCACCGAATGCGTCCACATCTCGCGGCGGTCGATCGTACTGCTCATCTCCGGGCCGAGAAAAAATCGTTGAAAGGAAGGATCGGCGAGGCAGGCGAAAAGCCCCCCGAGTGCCCCCACGAGGAAGAGGATGAACGCCAGGGCCGTGTAGCTCCATGTCTCACGAAAAATCCGCGGAAAGTCCGCGCGATAAAATTCCAGGATTCCCCTCGGGCGGGCGGGACTTCCCATGTAAATCAGGTTGTGGGCGCGAGCGAGAAGCTGGTTCAGGTACGCCGCCCAAGGTTGGCTCAAGGGGTCCTCGCGCACCGACGCCAAGTCGGCCGCGATTTGACGGTATAGCAACCCGAGTTCCCGGAGTTCAGAATGATCGAGTGCGCTAACTCCTCGGTGACCGGCGTTCTTGATGATGGCCTCAATCCGGTCCCAGTACGGCTTGCGTTTTCCGAGCCAGCGTGCGCTAATCATGGGGAGCACCGGCGATCAGCGCTCCTGTGTATGCGTGATCGCACAAACCTTACAAGTATGATTCGTATTCTATCGTCAAGCGTGAGCGAAGTTCAATTTTTGGATGCCTCCCTGAACGTAGGAGGCTGAATTCCCATGGATAATCTGGTCATTGATACGCCCGAGCAGATCCCCCTGGAATTTCCCCTCGCAGGAATTGGCAGCCGGTTTCTGGCTCTAGCTCTCGATACTCTTATTCAAGCAGCCGCCGGGTCGATTCTTGCCGCCATCGCACTCGCGATGGGGGCTCGCGTTCAGAAAATGCCAACCCGCGGAGCCTGGACTTTCGCCATCTTGGTGATTGTGTGGTTCTTGGTCCAATTTGGATACTTCCTGTTCTTCGAAGCGATCTGGAACGGCCAAACTCCCGGCAAGCGCTGGACGCACTTGCGCGTGATTCAGGACTCTGGCCGGCCCATCACTGTCTATGAGGCCGCTGCGCGGAACCTCTTGAGGATTGTGGACAGCATACCGGGGCTGTACGGCGTGGCCATTATCAGTGCCTTGTTCAGCGCCAAGAGTAAACGGTTGGGTGATTACGTGGCCGGCACCGTGGTGATTCATGAAAAGCCTACGGCGCTTGAGACCGGAGTCCAATGGGACGCGGCTGCGTCCGCCCGCGCTTCCCGTTATGACGTTTCGCGACTCACTCCGGAGGAATTTCAATTGATCGAAGCCTTCTTGTTCCGGAGGAATCACCTTGCCCCGGAAGTGCGAGCGGAAACCGGGCGGAAGATTATGGCGCGCCTTTCAACGCGCTTTGAATTCACACCGGAAGATTCCCGAAATCCCGAAGGCCTACTGGAATCACTCGCTGCCGCGTATCGGACCTGCGCCCGGTACGGTCAACCCGGTCTCGCCCCACGCTGACTTGTAGTATGATAGTTGTGAACACGCAATATTGACCGGAGGGGATTCGTAGCGCGGATCAGTTCTGAAGGTCCGCGGCTTTTCTCCGACGGGTTAGAGAAAGGCTGCGGCCCTACCGAAACAGGTCCGTGCTAAGCCTCTGATGCTCTAAGGAAAACAGGAATGGCTCTTGACGAAAAGATCCGGGAGGCCCTGGCGCGAGTCGCGAAGGCCCCCATCCCCTCAGACCGCGACAGCTCGCTCTTTGACACCGGCGTCATCGATTCATTTGACCTGGTTGATTTTGTTGCCGACCTGGAAAAGGAGTTCGAGATCAAGGTGCCGGATGACGACCTTCATCCTTCCAAATTCGAATCCCTCGGGAAAATAGCTGCTTACCTGAAGGGCCAGGGTGCCGCGTAGATGTCCGCGCTGACTGGATTCGGCCACTTCCTACCCTCTGGCGTGCTATCAAATGACGCGCTGGCGGCGGAGTTCCAGGTCACCCCCGAATGGATCGTGAGCGTGTGCGGCATCGAGACGCGGCGCGTGGTGGCGCCGGAGGAAACGGTCTCGGACCTCGCCGAGCGCGCGGCGCGGGCATGTCTGGAAGACGCCGGGATCACCGCGGACAAGCTGGGAGCCATCATCGCTTGCACCGGCACGCCGCATCGGCTGTTTCCGGGCGTCTCAGCGGAAGTGCAGAAAAGGCTTAACGCTCCGGGAATCCCGGCCTTTGATTTACACCTCGCCAGTGTTTCCGGCCTGTTTGGGCTCGCGCTTGCCGACCGGATGTGCCAGGCGTGGGGTCCTACGCTCGTGGTGGCGTCGGAGACCATGACCCGTGCCCTCGCCCAGGGACCCCGCGCCAAGGAAACGGCTATTCTATTCGGGGATGGCGCCGGTGCGTGTCTGGTAACCCCCAACGATGGACCTTTGGCGATCCGCGATGTTCGAATCGCCAGCGACGGCGCTCTCTCCGAATCCCTGCGCTTGGAGTTTGGCTCCACGCTTCAAATGGAGGGTAGGACCATCATCTTGCACGCGGTCCGCAAGCTCGCGCGGGCTGTTGCGGAGTTATTGGATAAGAATCAGTTGCAAGTCGACCAGATCGGGCTCTTTCTGTTTCACCAGGCGAACCTACGGCTGCTGGATCGGCTGATGCAAGAGCTGAAGATCGACTCTCGTCAGTGTTTTATAAATCTTAACAAATACGGCAATACTTCCTCAGCATCGTGGCTGATCGCAGCGTCGGAAGCCAAGGCGGCGGGCCTGCTGCGCTCCGGTATGAAAGTGGTTATCGCAGCCTTCGGAGCAGGCCTGAGCTGGGGCGCGGCGTTGGTGGAAGTGGGTTAGCTCGAACTCCTGTAGGCCCCGCACCTTCCATGTTGCACAGGCCCACGCGCAATGGGGCTGGCACGATCAATGGAAGTTCGAATTGACCGTCCTGCCCCCTCATCCTGGATTGCTGCCCACTCCACAAACCAAATTCATCAATACTTATTGCCCCGGGGCACGATAGGGGACGGCCTTCTTTGCCGCTTCGTCAATTTCCGCGGGCGTAAGAAGAACCGTGGTCGTCGCCGTAACCGCTCCGCTGGCATTGATGGCCAGTGAGGCCGCCGCCGCGCTTACGTTGTCCGGCAAGTCGACGATGACAATGGCATCAGCCTTGCCAAAGGTATAATAGAACGCTTCCACTTTGCCGCCTGCTCCTTTGATGGCCTTCACCGCGGCTTCGCGGCGCTTCGTGCCGCCCTCAGCGAGCAGCCCTTTTGTACCTTCCGCAGTATATGACGCGTTGATCAGAAACTTCGCCATAATCGCCCCCTTGAATTGTTGGATTGATTGTGCGCCTTGGCGCGAGACGCAACAATAGCGCCAGCAGCGATGGATTGCAATCGAAAGTTCCGAAACCCTGAGGCACTCAGCAGGATTGCGCGTCGGGGCCGAAAGGCGCTGGGCGCGTCCCCGACCTCGGGCTTGCGCTTCGGATCTTAAGGTACAATTCAAGTCTAGTTTCACCATTGGCACAAGACTTGTTCCCATGGGTTCGACCGGAGGAACGATGATACCTCGCCGTTACAGAATTCTTCTCGCGCTGCCCCTGATGACGGGAGTAGCAGCGAATATTCCCGTTCAGGGCAAGATTATCGACGATGGGCCGCAAAGTCTTGCGCAGGTTTCTTCGATTGGGGAATCATTGCGCAGTGGCGGCGAGCGCCCGCTTCATATTCTCTACGTGCACGGCATTGGCGCGACCAGTGCCGGTGGTTCGCAAGTATTCCAGAAGGCCATCTGCCGTTTTCTGAAAGATTGCACGGTCCCGGACGCCCCGGCGGCAAGAGACTATGCCGACAGCGGCGAGTTTTCGAGCGGAGCGGAGCCCCCAGCGATCGAATACATGGAGCGACCGGTTTGGAGAAGCAAGGAAGAGTGGAGCGCCTCCGACCCTTTCGTCGATCACTATGTTTTGCAGCGGACCCACGGCGGCCCCATCGTGGTGGATGAAATCAACTGGTGGCCGCTGGTGTTTCCGCTCAAGTGCCGCACCATCCTGACGGGGGAAACGCATCTGGCCGGACCCAATCCAACCCTGCTTGATTTGTGCTCGCAGGCCTCGCTGCCGGACCCTTCCAGTCCGGGGCGGTTTAGAGCTTACACATGGGTCAGCCCGGAGGACGCCAAGAAACTGGAAACTGGCCAGCGCCGGGGAGCGCTCTTTAATCGCTGGCTGAAGACCAGCATTCTCGATTGGGGATTTTCCGATGCCATGATGGCCGTGGGTTCCATGCGCGACATCTTCCGGGAAGGGATGCGGCAGCTCTTCCTGAAGTCGGTGAGGTTTAGAGCGAATGGATCGGAAACCAACGATTGGGAGCAACAGTTGAAGGACCCGCACGGAATCGACCGTGAGTTCATTGTGGTTTCGCACAGCTTGGGAAGCTATCTGGTATTTTCGACCCTCAATATGGACCGGCGTGATGCTGGAGTTCCCCAGGCCCCGATTCCGCCAACGCCCGGCGCCGCAGCGGAGGACGCCGCCGCTCAATACATTCTCGAACGCACCTCGCTGGTGTACTTCTTTGCCAACCAGGTTCCACTCCTGGAGCTGGCCAACATGCGAGGGCTCGACACCCCGGGACTCGCGCCCGGGCAAACCCCGACGCCGGACACGGTTTCCAGCGCTTTCGACATGTTGATGGAGAGGTGGAAGAGCCTGCGCGAGACCTTTGCCAAGAGGCGTGGCGGTGGAGACTCTACGACGTCTAAACTTCCGCAGGTGGTCGCCTGGAGCGATCCAAGCGACTTGCTCAGTTGGCACCTTCCCGCCATGGAGGGCCTCGCGGTCACCAACCTCTACGTCCGGAACACGGGGTGGCATTGGATTATCGCGAATCCGGCGGCCGCGCATGCGAACTATGCCACCAATAAGGAAGTGCTGCGAGTGATGTTCGGTCCGAAGACGCCCGGCGCCAAGAACAAAGCCGGTGAGTAATGAACAAGGCCGCCTGGATCGCCGACCAACGGACCGCGGATCCAAGGTGAACGCGCCAACTAGTAGAGATGACTTTAGCATGCTATCGATTTAGGCTACATATTGGAAAACGCAACTCACTAATCCGACCGATGGCGCAACGATCAGACTCCCAGCCGCTGCCTACTGCGTATTGTTTTCGGCCTTCTGCTCGAACCCGGCCCCGGCGGCGGGCGTGCACGGCTGGGTTTCGGGATTCAGTTTGTACTCGGTAAATCCCTCCAATAGGGCATTGACGAGCAGCGTGCCCACCTGCTGCGCGCCGGTATAAGTGGGATGGGTAAAATCGCCGGTCACCAGGCGCGGCTGATCGTCGTACCAGCGCGCCATGGTTCCCATGCCGCCCATGGCGGTGAAAGTGTTAAAGAAGGCCACGCCTTCAGTTCGCGCCACACGCTGTTGGGTCGCGACCAGGATGGGGATGGCGGGGATGGTGACGATGTCGCCGTCATCGCTCCGGGCGGCGCGATCCATCGGCGCCATGATCAGAATCGAGGCGTGGGGAAGCGCGGCCCTGACGCGCTGGATCACCACGGAGTAGTTGTGGATATATTCCGGATAGCCCAAGTAGCCATAACTACTTTCATTCGTACCAAAGTTGAGAATAACCAGATCGGGTTTGCGGTTTGTGAGATCCTCAATCCAGGCGGCTTCGCGGAAGAGGGTCAGGTGACGAACGGTACCGCCCATCATTCCCAAGGTGTCGTAAACCACACCCGGCGTGGTGCGCTCCAGGGCCACGCCATACAGGGTAACGAGCCCATCGCCTTGGGGAGTAAGCGTGAGTGAGTGGCTGCCGTCCTCGACGGAGATCGACGCCATCGCCGACGCTTTCGTTTCTGCCTGGGTGGAGAACTTCCGCGCCGCTTCACGATCGACCGAGGCGAGAAAGGAACCTCCGTGGGGTTGAGCGCGATAGAAGATATCGAAGCGGCTGACCGCCGACCCTTCGCCGTTCGCCGTGGTGCGAACTGTGGAAGAGGCGGAAGGGGAATCGGCCGTGAAGCTCGCGCCGCCAAGACCGAAGTCCCCGCTGCCTCCCCCTGGCAGCACGGGGGAGTTCACTTTCCATTCCTTGCCCTCCATCAGCACGTTTTCGTGATAGTAGAAATCCCAAGGCTTGGAGACAAGGATAAAGCCGTGTCCGGAATCGCCGAACTTATCTTGCATCAAGGTGCGCGCCTCGCCCGAGATCAGATCGCCGCTGATGGGCGAATCACCAAAGTGGCTGATGCGCGTAATGGCGCCGGGTTGTTTCTGTTCGGTCAAAGCGAGAGCCGAGTAGAAATGGCTCATCACGCAGCCAAAATCCTGAATGGAAACGCTCTCGGGTGGCTCCGCGAGGATTTGCTGGACGTCTTCCTGTACCGGCCAGCTCCTTCCGATGTAATCTCCGGTCAGAAGCGAAGGGGGCAGTGGTGTTATCGTGACGGTGGTGGGCGCAGGCGCTGCGCCTTTCGTCGCCGTAAAGATGGGATTCGCCGGTGGGCGGGGCTTCAGAAACACGCGGTCGAGGGCGTCACGCTTCCAAGCGGCGAAGGGAGTGGAAATCCGGCGAGCGTTTAGAAAGCGGAACCGTCCCAACGACGGCATGAAGTAAGGAACCGCTGCAAGAAGGCAAAACAGCGCGAGAGTGATCCAAGTCTTCGGAAGCTTCATCCGCAACGCTCAAAACTTGAAGTAGATGAACTGGGTAACTGTCGCCCGGCTGGTCCAGGCGATGAGAAGCGCCACGCCAGATAGGGCGGCGGCCTGCGCAGGTGCGGGCCATTTGGCAAATTGGGTCTCGGCTCGCTGATACCAATCCGCCGGCCACCATTGGGCCAGTAAAGCCACGGCCAGAAGTACCGGCACTGGCCAGGGAATGTTGATCAAGTCCGTGGTGCCGCGCGCGAGACCGGAAAGAAGTTGCAAGGCTTGCTGCCACGAGTCGCAGCGGAAGAATACCCAGGTCAGGCAAACGAAATGAAACGTCAGCACCACTCCGGCGATGCGAGCTGCGAGCTGCTTTGGCCGCTGCTTTCCGCGCCGCGGCCAGAGCGCCTCCGCCGCGTGGTTCACCGCCAGCCCAATTCCATGCAGCAATCCCCAAATCAAAAAGGTCCAAGACGCGCCATGCCAAAGTCCGCCCAACGCGAAGGTGACCAGGGTATTCCAATAGAGCCGCCACTTCGCCCGGCGGCTGGAAGGGAGCGCAAAGAAGATGTAGTCGCGCAGCCACGTCGAGAAGGAGATGTGCCAGCGCCGCCAGAACTCCACCATGGATTCCGATCGGTAAGGCGAGTTGAAGTTGTCGGGGAGTTTGAATCCCAGGAGTTGGGCCACACCAATCGCGATGTCGCTGTAGCCGGAGAAGTCGCAGTAGATCTGAACGGCAAAGGCATATACCGCGATCAGGATTTCGGCCGAGGAAAACATGCGGGGCAGCTCGAAGGCGCGGTCCACGAGGTTGACTGAAAGGTAGTCGGCGAAGACGAGCTTCTTGATGAACCCGCGCGCGATCATCATCAGGGCCCGGCTGCCCTCCGCGTCGGTGAGTGCCGAAGTCGACTGCTGCAACTGCGTCAGCAGGACGCGGGCGCGAGTGATGGGGCCGGCGAGCAGGGTCGGGAAGAAGGAGACGAACGCGAAGTATTCCAGAAAGCCTCGTGCCGGTTTCTGTTCGCCCCGATAGACGTCGATGACATAGCTCATCGACTGAAACGTGTAGAAGGAAATCCCCACCATGAAGACCACGCGGAAGGGCGCAGGCGGCAGCGTGCGCCCGAAAAACGAGTAAAACGGCGCGGCGCTCGCGTACAGAAAGTTGAAATACTTAAAGACGGCGAGGATGATGAGATTCAGCGAGATATCTGTCGTGATCAGGAGGCCGCGCACGCGGGCGCTTGACGTGCGCACGAGGAGCCGCGAGGTGTGGTAATCCAGCAGCGCCGTGACGGTGATGGGAAAGCAATACCAGGGGTTCCAGGTGGAATAGAAGAACAGGGAGAGTGCCACCAGCACTGCGGGCCGAAGCGAATCGCGGCGCGACGCGACGCGGTAAAGCAGGCAGGCAATCAGCGCAAAGGGGAGAAATGCGGGTTCGACGAGAGCCATATGTTGCCGCCTGAGGAAGGCGCCGGGTGAAGACCATGCTACTCGGCGGCTTGGGTCTTTCGAAATTCGCTGTACTTGGCGATGAGCTGATCGTAGAGCATATCGGCCAATTTCGTGTAACCCAATGCGGAAAAGTGCACGTAATCGTAGTTCGCGAGTCCCGCCCGGACCCAACGGGTCATCGAGCCAGGCCCTCCCATGGCGGCCTGCTGATCCCAGTAGGCGCAGCCCGCACGCAGAGCCGCTTTCCGCAGGGCAGGTTGGAGAGCAGCTTGCCCTGCCTGAATCAGGGCGCGGGTTCGCTTCCGCGGGCTACCGCGATCCGTCGGACCGGTGACCAGGATGGAGGCGTCGCCGGCATCCGCCTTCAGCTTGCTGAGAATCTGGAAGGCCCTCTCTTCGTAGGCGCTCGAGCTGAAGCCTTTCATGCCAATGTCATTGGTGCCGTAGGAGACGATGATCAGCGCGGGGCGAGCCTTCTGGAGGAGGGCCCTTCGCAGCGCTGGCATGGGCTTTTCGAGGTCCGACATTCGCGCGCCGTTGACCCCATCGGTGTCGTAGAGAACACCTTTGGCTCCGCTGTAAAGCTCCAGGCCCAGCAAGCGGGCGGTGCTGCCGCAACTGCT
>CAZCVY010000059.1:0-35624 GCA_964501985.1 uncultured Acidobacteriota bacterium
ACCTTATGTCGCCTACCAAGATGCCCATGAGCGTTACTCCTAATTGAAGCGGCTTATCGTCAGTATGACGAAGAATCGAGGCAAAAGTTTTGTCGGATTATGGAAGATGCCGCGCATGGTGTTTCAACCGAGATTTTCTATAACTCCTATCCTTGTCATCAACATAATGGCATACAGCCTGTAGGTATCTTGTTTTCAACAATATAGTGGCATGGCCGACGACGCCGGTTTTCCATGTGTTTGTTTTCAGTAACATTCCGGCTTTGCTCGGCGTTTTTTTACCTAATTTTTTTTCGCTCGGTTGGCCCCAACTCATCGACGAGTGCTTTATTATCAATTGGATATGATTTTGAGCCTATTCGCTTCTAACCTTATAACCTACTTGTTTTCTTACACATATTGGCCTGCCGCGATCGTTTTTGGCGCTGGATTCCTGTTGACCGTAGCCCCTCAGCTCTTTCTTGGGAGGCGCAACGGTTTGACCGCTCGACGGTGGGATCTCGATTTCTCCCTGGCAAAGGTATATCCCACCCTGCGCGATTTCGCACCGCTACCGCCCACCAGACTGTTATGTTGCTCGTTGGCGACCAGAGTGAGCATGAGCCACTACAAAATTGCATCAGATCAGGGCATTCTGACTGATTTTTCTTCTCAACTTCCTCCCGGTAGGATTGGGTCAAAAAGTCATCAAGCATAACTCGAGGTTGTGTTGGGAGCTTACAGAATTTTAAGCCACTTCAGGACAGCGTAGATTACTCCACCGAGCAAGATGGCCGCCGAGACATAGGGAAGCAGGGTGTTAGCGAGCGAGTGCCCCTGCCGCTTTTTCAGCCACCATTCGTAAGAGTCAGGTTCCTTCCTCACGGCATTGCCTACCTACCACGCGCCCGGTGTGAGGTCGAGGCCCGCTCTAAAGTTTGTAAAGTCAGGACTTGGTTTGCTCATTTATCGGTATTGTTCGGGCAATTTTGGAATATTCACAACCTCTGGTAATTTCATGAAGTTGAGCTGTGGCCAGCACATTGCAAAACTCCTAGAAAGCGTCTCCACGGACCTACAGCCTCACGGTATTGGTGCGCCATAACCCTCGAAATCTGGTGCAGATGAGTTAGGTCATGAGCGGCCCACGCCGCCAGCAGTTCGGACAGGGTAACAACCCCGAGGGCGGGATGTCGTCCGCGGAGGGCCAAGTCCTCGGGGCGCAGGTTCAGGGCCCGGAGTTCCTCCAGGTTGGCCGACCGCAAACGGGCAAATTCATCCAATAACTGTCCCAGCGACTTGCCCTGACTCTCGCGCGCTTGTGCCCAGCGATCGAAGGGCTCAAACGTCCGGGTTTCGCCAAATTGCAGCACCATCCTCGCCCTTGGCATCCAATCCGTGCGCTCGCCATGGATCAGATGGCCGACCACGTCGAATCCGCTCCAGGTGTTCTCACCTTCGTTGCACAACGTCCACGCTTCCGGCAGGTCGCGCAGAAGGCCATTGAGGGCAGCCGGAGTGCGGGAGAGAAGCGACAAGGTGTGTTGGAGGTTGCAGGGCATCCTTCACCTCAATTCTTCAACGGCGATTTTCGAGAGGCTCTCATTGTAGCATTCTTGCGCACCCGGCGTCGGTCATTCTGTCCTGGTACGTCGGTACTCTATGCCCAAGTCACCAGCCGTGTTACAAAGAGACGGCTTTGAGGATACCGCTTATGAAAAAGCTCGTTGGGACTACAGCTTGGTGGGCAAGTCTGTTACTTACGTTCTTGGGCGTCGCATCGATTCTGGTGAAAGTCATTTCCACGAGGAAGCTTCCATTCAGCTTTGTTGTAACCTTGAGCTACGGAATCATCACGATTATGGCGCTGCTCCTCAGCCGGAATCGTCTTTCGCTCAAATCAAAGGTCGCGGACGTTCTGGACCGCGTGGTGTCGGTACCAGCCCCTCTGGTTTATATGATGGCCCTCGTTCAAACCAGGGTTCGGCAAAAGTCGGAGCTGCTCGACTAGTTTTAGGGTCGTTGGGATAAGTTCTGGCATCTCTCACCACCCATCCCGCCACGTATTTCCACGCCGCCCATAAGGGCCTGCTTGAAAACGGATTCGACGCCGATCTCGGTTTCCTCGTTGGCGATCCCTCCCTTGACGTTCGAAATCCTGCCAACGTCGCGCACGCGATTCGCGCCGGCCAAACCGTCTACCCGGAGCTGCATCCGAGACCAGGACGGCACATCCTTCGCAAATGGGTCCGACCAAGTGCGAACACACCCGCGAAAAACTGAGTGGGCCTGACAACTTGTCGTTCAGAATCTGCAATTTTCTGCAAATTAGCACTCCGTTCAACGCAAATGTCGAAAACTAACACCTAAATGGCTGTATTTATTCGGGCATTGTGTCATGCGTTCCTTTGTTTTCATAAACATTCCGGCTTCGAACGTAAGAAAAGGAATTCTTTTTTGCTGCACACGGTCCCCGGCGCGGAGCCGTTTTGCCCTTCCGCGGCCTTTCCCACCCATGCGTTTTTCCCGGCCGCAGCGAACAAACACGAGGTCCGCGTTTGCTGCTTGGGAGGGCACCTCGGGGGCGAGATTCACGCTGCTGTCTGCTCTGCGTCCGCAGATCGTGCCAAAGGAGTTTTTAATCGCACTTAAAGACACCCCCGCGCCCCACACACCAGCAATTTGATTCCAGTAAGCTACAAACATTTTGAGTATGATCCCGCCGACGGTCGTACCAACGCTTAGCCCTCACTCGATCCTGTTCGCGCGGCCTTATCAGGAATCCGCTGGCACAACCTCAGCGGCTCGGGTCGGTCCGCTGCCTGCATCAAACTCTGAGGAGCCAGCCGCCAAAATGCTTCCGGCTCTGCCGGAAGACGATGAGTGTCGGCGAATCCGACCCAATGTCGCTTGAAAATCGCGCTCATTCTCATAGAAAATTTACCAAAACAAGACAGCCAGTTGGCAAAATTCGAGCTAACTAACTACCATTATTTTCATACACATCGTGGCAAAACAGGGTTAACCAGCTTTGTTTTCATCGACATCGTGGGATGAGCCTGACCCCCTCCCTGTGTTTTCAATAACATCGTGGGATTAGCCTTCATTTTGTGATTCCGCCGATTTTCCCGCACGCTCGGCACGCTCGATTTATCCTGTTTTCTCTCAAATACTTACAGCCATCAACTTCTCGTCCCTTGGGCGCCAAGACTCTTTGTTTTGTGAAACATCGTGGCTTAGTTCGCGGCCAGAATTCACCGTCGAGGCGGCGGAGTGCCGGTCGCGTTTATGACGCGGTGCGCTTCCCCGGCGATCGCCCGCCGCTGCCTGTCATTTCCGCGTGGCCGGCGTTCGCTGGCCTCAGCGCCTAGTATAGCATGGCTATCGGTCTTGTCAAGCTAATTCGAGGCTACGTAATAACCTATCTGAATCCAAGGGGTTATCGCCGGGCCTGGTAGGGACAATATGTCTGGGCCTTCTGGGTCGGACAAAATCGCGTGTGATCCGGACAAATTCGCTGGCGAAATAGTCCGCACCGAGGAAAAGAGGTTCGCCAGCACTTCGCGGTTGTCGCGGGCAAAACCGTTTCTGTATGCCCGCCGGAGAGCGGGGAGGGACACACGCGATTTTTTCTCGGGCAATTTGACGCCTCTTGCTCCGGTAGTGGTGTCATTTGGTGTGGCACTGCCATCTTGGCCGTGACCGTTCACGGGCGGGACGCCCGTGGCGCTTCCAAATGATACCACTACCCTTGCTCCATTTCGCTTGACCTGAGACCCGGCGAGGCGTAGTACATCCGAGTTGGAAACTGGAGACGGCGGTGGAAAGAGTGAGCGGAGAGCTATTCTGTGGGCCCGCGGCTTTTCCCTGGCACCCAGGAAGAGCTGGTCGCAGGCATTCTGTACCCGTGTTCCCGGTCTCTAATGTGAATGTGGACAAAATAAACGTGTATAACGTCCCGTCTGACCCCGGTTTTCCGGTTTTCAACTATTGGTAACGTCCGTTCCACACACCATTAGCGGTAAAGCAGAGTGATCCGTCTTTGCCAAACATCTGGTGGGCCTGATCGCAAAATGGGCGGATTATTCTATCCACGTTTGAAAGGTCGTCGACTTGCATATATGGAAAGCGGTAATCGTTAGGCAGCACTGGCGTCGAATGTTGCTCGCCGAAGCCAGGTGCCGGGTAGACTCCAATTAACGGCCGCCGAGTCGAGAGCATCATGCCGAGAACATAGGGAGGGCCGATACCTGCCGCCTCATAAATTACACCTGCCCTCGACACAAACTGGCGAAGGAGAACATCCAGTGCTTGCGGGACGAATTGATGTCCATCTTGCTCACGGATCAAGGGCAATTGAAGGCTGGCACTCAGCAAACCATTACGCCCGAACCGCGCAGTATATGCCCTTTCATTTTCCCGCCGCTCGATGCCGTCGAAAGTATAAACCGGGCTGGTGATGCCAGCGGCATCGTGGTAACTGAAATTTCCGAGAGCTAAGCGGACGTTTCCGTCCCTTACGTCAACTAGAAAGTCCTCAAAAAATACCGGCATCATTCCCATCATTAGATGCGGCAGATCGCCTGCTCGGACGACACGAAGAAACGAATTCCATAGTATTTCCTCAGATTGTTGGAGATGGCTGGTCGTTCTCATGGTGAATTCTTTGATTTCTCGCACTGTCAGGTGGTAACGCTGTCGCTCCCGACGAGCCGGAAAATAAATGTGCCCTTGGTACCTTACGGAGTGTGGCTTTCTGGTGCTATTGGAAACCCGGATCGCTAGCACCCTCCGTCCTTGCCCTACGTCGATAGATGCCGCCTCAAGCGGCAGACGTTCCTCAATTGCTTCCATGACACGGGCATCGTACGAGTTAAGTACTGCCTCGGGATTTGGCACTTCCAGCCCAAGCACTTCTGCAGGGTCGGGTACTCCGGTCGGTTGTCCCTTCTCATCGCGCCCTTCAGGTATGCCGACAAGCAAAATGCCGCCGGACGCGTTGGCAAACATGCAAATGTCTAAGAGGAATTCGCGTCTACTTCGATCATTGTCTTCGTACAGTGCACTCTTGTACTCCAGTTGTAGGTGCTCTTCAAGACCCGATTCGACGATTCTGCGAATATCAATCTCGCGAATCTCGCGGAGGTGCCTGCCTTCCCATAACATGGGTTCATTCTAGAGTCGGGGATGAATTTCTGCAACCGGGTCACCTGGGAGGACTTGTGGATTGAAATTAGATGAGCGGCAGTTCGGATGGGAGGCCAAACCTCGCGATAGCCCATTCTTGGTTCGTGTGCGGTGCGCTTTGTGCCGCAAACGTGGCCCAACGAGAACTTGGGCGCTTTGAAGAAGCTGGAATGCCTCCGGGCTGGCTGGCGCAGACTCCTGGGTTTTGGAGTCTGCGATTCCGAAGGAACTTTCTTTTGCCGCTTGGGCACCTCGCGAGTATAGTTCCGCGTGCCATGCCCATCTATCATCAGATCTACGCTCCTAGCGAACTACAATTCCTCACCAGCAGCACCTGAATTCCTGTATTCCTCTCGGACCAATTCGGCGCGGCTTTGTTCCACGGATCGCACTACCGTTTCTGGCAGCGCCGTTTCTACTCCTTCAACGCTTTCTCCCATCAGTAGTACCAGGAGAAATCGGACTACAACAAACCGGCGGAGCGCCGGCTCGTCAACTCCCCAGGTGAGTGGCCGTGGTCAAGTTGGAGATTCTACTACCTGGATGATGCACCGATCCTTCGAATGAATCGGCTGCGCTGAACGCGCACGGTCCCTTCGGGATCGCAGACTCCAAAACCCAGGAGTCTGCGCCAGCCCCGGATAGAACTTATCGGAGACATCGAGGACATCCACAAGCTCACGCAGACGTTGAAGGAGCTTTCAAAGCAATAGCTTCAGTCTTAGCCTCGGGCTTTTTCTCATCGGCTTTCTGATGAGCGTCGCGCATTAGCACTGCAGCCTTGACATCATCAGAAGGTATTTCGGGGATGATCTCGACGGAGTCCTTAAAAAGTGACCGCTGAATCCCCCGAATTTTTGAGTGCTCAAGTGCCAATTGCCTGGCGCACGAGGCTGCGTCGCGGGCAGCATCAAAAACTTCGTGCTTAATTTTGGTCAGGTCTAGATTGCCTTCGATGAACAAATGTCCGGCATTTCGAAGGTGTTGATTGGTCCAATTGGCATTTGAAAACACCACTCTCATTTCCCCTGCCAAGCGCTGAAGCGTATCCCTGACGACCGATTCCATCCTTGCGCGTTGACGGTACTGGTACACCGCAAAAAGAAGTCCTAAAAAGCCAAATACGGGGCCGATCCATTTCGCTATCATGTCGCCCTCCGGCCTTGTTAACAAATGTGGTGGAACGTCGTAAGCTTAACATTATAAACATTCCAATCCTTAGATGCCGCGCATATCGTCGGACAACAAACAGTTCTATAAGTCAAAGATACGCAGCTTGATGGTGCAGAATCCTATGATGAAGCAGCGGGAGATGCAGCAGCGGCTCGATGCCGATGACCTGCATCTTGACCGCCAATACCTTGCTGCGCTCATCAACGGCATCCATGCAGAGCGCGCCAGGCGCGTCGATACCTGGACGCTTAACACTGCATTGTCGGCCGGATGGCGCAGACTCCTGCCTTTTGGAGTCTGCGATTCCGAAGGAACTTTCTCGTGCGGCTTGGGCACGTCGAGGGGATACTTCCGCGCGCCATTCCCATCTATCATCGGGTTTACGCTCCCGGAGAACTACAATTCCTCACCAGCAGCACCTGAATTCCTGTTTTCCTTTCGGATCACTTTCGGCGCGGCTTTGTTGAGGTGCTGGAAGAGGTTCGCCGGAAACTGCATTTTCTGCTGGTGACTTGGGTGCGGATGCCCGAGCAGTTTCATCTCTTGATCCAGCCCGAGCCCGCCGAAACGACTCCCAAGATCATGAAGGAGTTGAAGGAAGAATCGGCCAAGCGAATCCTCCGCGTCCTGCGGGCCAACCATCTGCATCCCCGGTGTGGCAAGATCCTGGCAGGCTTGCGGTTTCCATCGACGGTGCACGACGAATCGCACTACGGTCTCTGGCAGCGCCGCTTCGACCCCGTCAACGTTTTCTCCGATCAGAAGTACCAGGAGAAATCGGACTACAACAACCCGGAGGAGCGCCGGCTCGTCAACCCCCCAGGTGAGTGGCCGGGGCCAACTTGGAGATTCCACGACCTGGATGATGCATCCATCCTTCGAATGGATCGGCTGCGCTGAAAGCGAGCGTGGTCCCTTCGGGATCGCAGACTCCAAAAGCCAGGAGTCTGCGCCAGCCGGTGTGCCGAGCATGTTCGACAGCTTGGAGGTGAAAGTCCTCTACTCAACCTGATGGAGGTGAAGAGTTAGCGAAGCGCAACGGCGTCGTCGCGAGGCGGGGTCGGAAGGAAGCGTGGAGCAAACGTGCGAGCCGATGGACAAAAACCGAATAGGAGGCGTGAGCGTTGGGCGAGCGGGCCGGTGATCGCGAAGCCCATATCCATCAAGGACGCAGAGCGTAGATTCGGCGGTGGCGCACGGAAGGCGGTCGAGATTACCTCGGGAGGTCTGTTCGTGGTCGCGGATTCGCGACTGAGGGCATCGCAAGATGTTCTGACCCACGAGCAGAAGTCAGCCGAGGGCAAAATACTCACGCGAGTGGGGAAGGCCCGAACGGTGTCGAAAGACTTAAAGGGAAGGGCGAGTAAGCAGCGCGACTCATGAGCGAAAAGCGGCAGAAAATCCAGTACGAACTGGCCTTTCCGGCAGCGCAGCGGAGTGAAGCTCCGGGGATTGTCGAGGAAGGGACCGAATCGCTCGCGGCGAAGCGCGGGACCCAAAGCCCGGCTGAAACTGAACGGTTGATGGAGGAGGTGGTAGAGGGAGAAAACCTCAAAGAAGCGTTGCGACGAGTCAAGGCCAACAAAGGGAGTCCGGGGGTGGATGGGATGACCGTGCACGATCTGCCGGGCCACCTGAAGGAGCACTGGCCGACCTTGCGGGAACAGTTGCTGAGTGGGACCTACAAGCCGCAGCCGGTGAGGCGGGTGGAAATCCCCAAACCGGACGGCGGGATGAGAAAGTTAGGCATTCCGACGGTGTTGGATCGGTGGATCCAGCAGGCGGTGATGCAGGTTCTGCAACGGCGCTGGGACCCGACGTTTTCCGAACACAGCTATGGATTCCGCCCCCGTCGCTCGGCCCAACAGGCGGTGGCCCAGGCACAGCAGTATTTGGCCGCGGGTTATCGCTGGGTGGTGGACTTGGACCTCGAGAAATTCTTCGACCGGGTCAACCACGACCAACTGATGGGTCAGGTGGCGAAGCGGGTGGGGGACAAGCGCGTGCGGAAACTCCTTCGGGCGTTCTTGAACGCTGGGGTGATGGAGAACGGGTTGGTCAGTTCGGTGGATGAAGGGACGCCGCAAGGCGGACCTCTGTCGCCGCTGCTGTCGAACTTGGTGCTGGACGAACTGGACCGGGAGTTGGAGCGGCGCGGTCATCGCTTTGTGCGTTATGCGGACGACTGCAACATCTACGTGCGCAGCGTGCGGGCGGGGCAGCGCGTGATGGAGAGGGTAAGCGGCTTCATCACCGAGCGACTCAAACTCCAGGTAAACCAGGCGAAAAGCGCCGTGGCCAGACCGCAGAGACGGAAGTTCCTGGGCTTCAGCTTTACCTGGGACCGGGAGCCGAAACGGCGCATTGCGCCCAAGGCTCTGGCCCGGTTTAAGCAGCGAGTGCGGGAACTGACGTGCCGAACACGGGGGATAAGCTTGGAGGCGCGGGTGGCCGAGTTGCGCACCTACCTCCGGGGCTGGCGAAGCTATTTCGGTTTCTGCCAGACACCCTGGGTGCTGGTGCCCTTGGGCAAGTGGATCCGCCACCGGCTGCGGTCGGTGCTGTGGAAGCAGTGGAAGCGGTTCGGAAGGCGGGTGAAGGAGCTGTGTAAACGGGGCGTCGGTCGCGACTGGGCGGTGCGAATCGCCAGCAGCGGCCTCGGCCCGTGGCGGCTCAGTCATGAACCTTCGATCTGCCAAGCCCTGCCCAATGCGTTCTTTGATGCCCTCGGCCTGCCTCGCCTCGCCGTCGGTTCTTAGCTCAACCCGCCGAACCGCCGTGTACGGACCCGTACGCACGGTGGTGTGGGAGGGGCGAGCGGGTAACCGCTCCCCCTATCCCGATCGTGAAGCGCGATAGCTCAGTTCTGCCCTGCCGCCATGCCAGAACCTCCAGAATTGCCACGTCCATGCCACCACAGGAATTTATCCAGGTTCTTGAAGGAGACCCCAGTGAGATTGAAGTGAGCGCGAAATCGGACTATTAGGGCATGGAACTCTAGGTAGCCCCAATCGTTAGATGACAGTGGGAAGCCGTCGGAAAAATTGTCCCACTCGGTTCGATGACGTTTTCGCAGACAGGTGAGGTAGTTTTGCACGCGGCCGTCCCACATCGGGTAGATATCCTGTTTGTGCCAGCTCGCGTACTTTGTGGCAAATGCAAAGCGGTTGATTCTTTTCTTTTCGTGGAACTGGGTAGTGCTGATCGTGTTGACGATCTGAAGTGAGCATTCCTTCAGCGCCTGGTCCACGTTTAGCGTCGGAATGCACTTTGCTAGATCGAACACGTTGGGAACGTTTCGTGCGTGTATAGGGATTCGCGTCGCATAGAGATCGTTGAGGGTTACAACCTTCAGAAGGACCTGGGATTCAGACGTGTTGCTCGGATACTTCGCGAATAAATCGGTCAGAGCTGGTTCGATGAGTTTGGTTTCTTCATCAGTATCGAAGTGCTGACAGGCTTTTCTCACGCTGTCTTGAGTGGGCAGTTCAAAATGATCGCTACCCATGAGCTTTAGCATAAACCCTCCTCGTCAACCGACAACCGCCCCATAAAGGCCTGAGGATTGTAAGGCTTGATGTCCTGTGCGTCGTGAAGCAATCCGCCTACATACGGCGGGCAGTGAATTTCCGGACGAGGGGGACAGTACAGGTACACGAAAAACAGAGTGTTCCTAACTAATTAAAACTATTAAAGATAGGCTGGCGGAGAGGGTGGGATTCGAACCCACGTCACGATTGCTCGTGAACACGCTTTCCAAGCGTGCTCCTTCAGCCACTCGGACACCTCTCCATGGCTTTGCGCCGCGGGCGCATCCGGAAGCTGCGCTTCCAGACCGCCTCGCAAATTCGCGGCAACCCAACCAGTATATCATCGCGAGAGCAGACGGGCTATCGAAGAACTGATGGTCGCAGGGCCACGTCAAAGTCCGCGAAGTTCCCTGAAGGGGAACAAGATCAGTAGCCGTAGGTGAAACCTATGGAGAAGGGGAGGCGAGATATTCGACCCCGCAGGGGTCGATTATCCCTCTGGCCCCGCTTCCCACGGGCTCCACCCGTGGCTAATGATCTTCGGCCCCTGCGGGGCCGCCAACCTACCTCGACTTTGACGGAACCCTACTGATGGTCGTGCCCGAACTTGGGCGTAACGCCGCCATCCTGGCGGCTCCTGTGCCGGCTGGAAGCCGGCGCTGCCAAATTGGCGGGTGTCGAAGTATGACCGGAGGACTGGCCTTCTCGTGGCCACATGGGGTCACTTGAACCGTCGCCGGAACCGGAATTCGATTCCGAAAACTCCGTTTTGGTCGCGAATTCCCAGCACTGAAACCTTGTCGCTGATATTCCACTCGAACTGAATAATGCGGTATTGCGAATAGGAAGTGTCGGTGACGTAGGTGAGGGTAAGATCGTGCGTTACCTGTTGCTCGACCGTGACCAGGGCGCCGGCGCCGAATCCGGGGATGCCCACGTTGGGGTCGATTTTGATTCTGCTCACCCCGAACAAGTGCTGAATTCGGCTAGTCGTCTGGCTGGAAAGGGCTTCGTCGAGAATCGCGGAGGCCCCGATGCTGGCGCTGGGATTGCCCGCCGCGGTGGAATAAGCTCCTTCCTGCTTGACGTAGCCGAGCGCCAGGAGCGAGAGGATATCCGAATTGGCCAAGGGCGGGTCGGAGCGGTAAGAGAATTTCAGCCGGTCGAAGGGGCCGGAGATATCGAGCGTCAGGTCATAGCTCTGCACCTGGGTCGCAGCCTCCAAGTCGAGATAGGCCTGAGTGCGGAAGGGGTTGGTGAAGTTGATGTCTCCCCGCACGAGCGTGTAGCGGTTGCCACGGAAGATGGATTCGCCGCTGAGAAAATGGATGCTTCCCACTTGTACGGGATCGGCCACGGTACCTTGCAGCCGCAGGTCGATATCGCCCGTCAGCCGGAAATTGGGGGTCTGCAACTGCACCGGGGGAGCGGAAGTGACGCGAACGTTCAGCCGAATCTTCGAGGCAACGGGTGAGTTGACGCCGACCGCCTGATCCGGCATGGGGTTTGAAGATCCCATCAGCTTCGTTATGAAATTGATGTTTTCATTCAGAACCATCTGGTGAACGACAAGATCACCCGTTATTTGCGACTGCTCCACGCCGCCACTCAGGCGCAGATTGCCATCGAAAACAGATGTGAAGCTGGGCGGATAGCGCATGCGGGCTTGGCTAAGCTCGGCGCGGACTTCAAAACGAGGGCCTTCCACCAGGGTTACGAAGCCGCTGAGCTTCACGGTTCCGCCGCCGCTCGTTCCGCGCAGAGAGCGGATGACGGCGCGCTCGCCTTCGAGGGAAATGCTGCCTTGCAGGTTACTAAAACGGAAAGGCAGTTCGTTATACCCCAAGCTCATGTCTTGAATATCCAGGGCGCCGCTCAGGGCGGGGTGGTCCGGGGTGCCGGCGAGATGCATGCGCAGCGTGGAGCGGCCCGCCGCCTGGAGCCGAGGATCGAAAATGGTCAGCAATGTGGCGTTAGCGGCGCCGTCGGCATCAACGTCGAGCGTAACTCCGCCTTGGAGGCGTACCGACCCTCCAACGCTGAGTTCCGTGGAGGGTCCGCGTACAACGAACCGGCTGAAAGCCAGCCGCCCGCCGGAGAAATGCAGATCGACGGGCTGGGCGTTATGCCATTGGATGTCGGGGAAGTCCACCGCCATGTCCCGGATATGGGATTGAAAATCGATCTTCTCGGGAGTGCGCAAGGGCCCGACGGCATGGAATGAACCACCCAAAGTCACTTTCGCGCCGAATTCGCGCTGCAACAAGGCGGCAATCCACGGATCGGCGCGCAGGCTGGAGTATTCGCCGTCCGCTTCCATGGGCCAATTACCTTCGGCGGTAGTCTTCGCGCTGACCTGTAGATCTCCTCCTGAGGTGTGGTTCTCGCCTTTTAGGACGAGCTGTTTTCCTTCTCCCGCAAGCGTGCCGTGGAACTCGCCCAAGGTTGTACCCGCCAGCCGCAAGTCCCGGAAGCGCCATGAAGTTTGCAGGTGGAAATCTTGAGGAGTTCCCTGTCCACGAGCCTCAAAACTCAGGCTTCCCGCCAGGCCTCCCTTGGGAAGGGAGGCGGAAGTGGCCATCGACAGCCGGTGCATGTCCGCCAGCCGCAAATCCGCTCCCACTAACTGCCCGGAAGCGAACTGCCGCCCGGGCTCGAGAACAAGGTCACCGGACAATTGCCCATGATTCTTGGTTAAGTGGATCTCTTGCATCTTCCAGATGGACCTCGCGACCTGCAAGCGGGCGGATAATGTATCAAATGGCTCGTCCGCTATGGCTCCGGCATCAATCCGCAAATCGCCGGAGCCTTGCAGGGTCGATGGGGTTCCTTCAACGTCCACGCGGCCGGTGACGGAGCCGCGAACCGGAAGGTCGGAGTTTATGACGGCCTTGAGCCCCTCGATGGATGTGTGCTGCGCTTGGGCAGAAAAGCGCAGTTCGGAGGTTGGGGTGAATCGCCAGTGATCGAGCTGCGCGGAACCGTTCAGCTCAAAAGAGCTCTTTCCGTGATCAACGCGCCCCTCGGTAATCTGCATAAGTCCAGGATTGAGGGCAACGACGGCGGCAAGCCGGTCCCAAGCCCATCCGTGATAGCGGAACTGGCCCATCGTCACGCGCCCCCGAATGTAGGGTGCTTCGGAGCTTCCGCTTAGTTGTCCGGAAAACTCCGCCGGCGATGCGAGCGCCAAAGGGATGCCCGAGGGGGAGGCAATCAAGGCCTCAAAGAAGGGCCGCGATTCTTCGAAGTCGTCGGTCGAGATGGTGAGCGCAAGCGGTTCCCCTACCGTGGGGGACGTACTTTTCTGCGTCAGCGTCCCCCGCGCATTGACAGTGGAGTGCGGTGTGCGCAATTCCGAATCGGCAACGTGGATAATGATGCCGTTCCCGTCTTCGAGTGTCCCCCGCGCGGTGCCGCTAATGGGAAGCATGTGCGGAGTCGGGACCTCCGGTGCTCGTAAGGCGAGATCGAAATCCGCTTTCAACCCTTGCCACCGTCCCGACCATGTTGCGCCGATGGCTCCATCGGCCAGCGTGGCCGGATGTAACTGCGCGGCAAGGAGGGGCGGGGTGCTTGTGGAGGCCAACACGTTTTCGAGGCGAATCTTGTGGATTTGCGTGTTTAGGCGAAAAGTTGGCGTTGCGTCTTGGAGATTTGCCTGAAACGTTCCCACCGCTGTCCCGCCCCAAACGGACACGAGGAGATTTGTAAGATTGACCTTGTGGCCATCGAGTGAGTAGTTTGCCGTGGCGTCCAGGCGAAGGGAAGGGAATGCGGGAGTGAAGATGGTCAGTTGATGGGTTTGCGCGCGGCCTTGCGCTGAGAGCGCTCCTCCTTGATAAACGGCCAGTCCCTCGATCTGCACCGTACCCCCGCGCAATTCCGGCGCGTGCAGAATTCGGGCCAGGGCGGGGATCTCCGTCGAGGCGTGGAACGAACCGGAACCTTCAAGGGTAGGACGGGGGAGGATTGTGAACGCCGCACCGCCGGAGGTCCCCGGTGCCTGCCATGCGAACGAAGTGAAAACCAAACTCGCACGCGAGAGCTCAAAGCGGCTGTTAAAATTGATGGGTGGACTCGACCAACTTGGCGAATGGATCCTGGCGGCGGAAGACGAAAGCGTCCCGCTGTAGCGCCCATGCGACATACTCACAAGAACTGCCAGCTCCTTCGCGTCGATTTCCAACGGTTGCCGCTGATCATTCCAATAAAAAGCAGAGTGGGAAACCGTGAGCCGCCCAATGGACAAATCCATTAGACTCAAAAGGCTTCGTTGCTGGGAGGTTTGTTCCGGTGGACCGGGAAGATTGGAAATGCCTTGCGAGTTTGTGCGGAAGTGCATTTCCAGCCCATCGACGTCCAAGTGACGGAGGCGGAGCCGCCGGCGCAAGAGTTGCGGGGGACTGATCCCTGCTTCCACCTCGCGCGCGCTCACCAGGGGGGTCTCGGCGACGGCCTCTGCACCATGGATTACCAATCCCTCCAACCTGATTTGGAGAAGCCACGGGCGAAAGCGGAATTGACCGATTTCCACCCGGCCGCCAGTGAGGCTCTCCAGGTTGGCGATCACCTGGCCCTCCAGAAATTGCTGGAACCACGAACTGTCCATGACGACCAGGGCAGCGAGCGCTAGCACTATCAGGCATTCCAACAGATAGAGCGCGAGGCGAACCGGTTTGGAGACTTTCCAGCGCGTAGGCAACCTTCCTTAGCTCGAATCTGACATATCGGATCTAAAATGTGTGCACCCGCACATTGGTTGTGGGTTTCAGCTCCTCGATCCACTGATCGAGCAATGCGTTGATGCGCTTCTGCGTGAGGATTTCGCGGATTTGGTCTGCCACCTCAGAAAGGGGCGGCGCCGCCGCGCCCCCGTTTTTCTTCTGAAATTCCGGGAGAAAGGTCGAACGATAGTAATCAGCGATCGCATCATCACCGGGAGTGGCCGCGGGGCGTAAACGTTGATCGATCAGCCGCAAGATGAGTTCTTCTTGCGCGAGGCGGGCGGCCAACTCGGACTCACTCATACCCAAGTCCTTGACCGCGCGTTCATAGTCCTCAGGGTGAACATACTGTTTGCGAAGGGCGTCCAGGCGCAATGCTGCGGACTTTTCACTCTCGGCTCGATCAGCGAGTCCGGGATTTTCCTCCAGCGTCAGGACGATCTGGTCAGTCAGGCGATCGCGGGCCTCGGCAAGCTGGGCCGCAGTAGGCGGCGGTGGTGGCCACTGAGCATCGAGAAAACTTTCGAACCGGTACTCCTGCTCCACGTCGCTCGCGGTGATGGCTTGGTGGCCAATGGAGGCGACCACGCGATCCAGGGTTTCCGCCGCGGTCGAAACAGCGCCACCGGCCGCGATGCCTGCCAACCCTGCCAGAAGAATCAGAAGGTTTGGCCGATGCTGAAGAAATACTGTGTGTGCGATAATCGTTCCACCTCAGTGTTCTCCACGCCGTTCGTCGTTGTGATCACGTTGTAGCGTGGAGGATTCAAATTGTAACCCACGTCGAAACGGATAGGTCCCACGGGGGTTTTGTAGCGAAAGCCCATCCCCACCGCCTGGCAGGTGTAATCGAAGTCGGACGGCGAAGATTGGGTGAATTTAAAGAGCCGCATTCTGCGAATGCTGTCGTAAACATTACCCATGTCTTCGAAAACCACCAAGCCCAAACGCCGTTGCGCGAACGAAGAGCGCAATTCGACAGAGTTCAGAAAAAGCGCGTTCCCACCGATGGGATAACCGGTGTCCGGGTCGCGAGGTCCGGCCTGATTGATGGAGAAACCGCGCATGGATTCGCTGCCACCCATGAAAAGGCGTTCCGGCAAGGGTATTGAGTCCGTCAGAATGACCTCGGCGGGCTGGCCGTCGCTGGCGGGGACGGTGATCTTGTACAAGCTTCCATAAGGGGACACCACGCCAAATTGCGTTTTTCGCGCGAAAACCAAATGGGAACCCATGGCATAGTAAGTCGAGTTCTGGCCGGTGAAACGCAGGAAGTTTGCCTGGGATCCAAAATCCCGCCAGGACACACCTGCATTCACGAGAGTATAAATGCCGCGCGTCGCGTCCGACGGATCGTCGCGGTGATCCTCCACAAAACTCCCTCCGAACATCCCCACCAGCGCCGGCTGGCTGAGAAGAGGAATCTCCTGTGCGGATATTTTGCTGGAAATATCGAGGGCTTCTACGCGGCGGAAGCTGTATTGCCCGATCAGAAGAGTGGAAGGGCTGAACCGCTTCTCCACACTGATGGAAGCCTCCTTGCGGTCCGCAGTGAACGTCAGCACGTCGCGCGAGCGATCCACAAGGCCATTAATCCGCAAGCTCAGGTCGTCGCGATTGAGCAGGCGCGGAATCAGATAACCCACGTTCGCGCCGGTATCGATGTTGGAAAGCCGCCCACTCATGCTGAAGGTCTGACCACGTCCGCCAACGTCCAAACGCGTCAAGCTGAGCGATAATCGCGGGCTCTCCTTGTATTGCCCCTGAGGCTCATTGCTGCCCAGCTTTTGCACTTCGAAGCCGCCGCCGTAACCCAAAATCCAGCGGCGGGATTCCTCCAGCCCCACCAGCAAAGTTTTATCCGTGTCGGAGTTCGGCTCGTCTTGCGGCGTGATTTGAACCTGGTTGAAGATTCCCAGTTCGTAGAGGCGCCGCTGGGAATCGACCACGGCGCTCTGACCGAGCGGTTGCCCCTCGTGAATCAGCAGTTCCCGATTCACCAAGCCGCGGCGAACATGTTCGTCTCCTAATACCACGAGGTGTTGGATGCGATCCTGCGCTCCCGGGGCGATCTGGAACTCCAAATTCACTTGATGCGCGGCTTTCGCCGGTGTGGCGCGCCAGCTTGCTGCAGCGTGGGCGTAACCGTGGTCAGCGAGATAATCCAAGATGTGGTCGCGATCAACGCGGGCGCGATCCTGCGAGAACGGGCGGGTCGGTTTGCTCGCGAGCAACGGCCACAGCTTACTTTCGTCGGCGGGACTGATCCCCACCAGGGTAAGTTTGCAAACCGTTGTTCGCTGCCCTTCCTGGATGGCGAACGTCACATATCGGCGGCCGGGGACATCTCCGAATTTGTCATTTATTGTGGGAGTGACGCGGGCGTCGAGAAATCCGCGCGACTGGTAGAGCGCCAGGAGCGTCGCGGTTTTTTCATCCGTTAAGGCCTGGCTGAAAGTGGGTGAAGGCGGAAGTAATCCCTGCGCCGACGGAGTGATTGCGGCCAACAACTCGGCCGTCGGGACCGTTTTATTTCCCGTTAGGCCATAGCCGGCGAAGTCTCCTCGTTGGCCAAGGGTTACGCGGAAGAGGACCTCGATATGGGGTTGCGGCTCCTTCGCTTCGGAGCGCGTGGCTTTCACCGAAGCAGAGAAATATCCGTGGCGTTGAAAATGGTCGATCAGTTGCTTCTCGCTGCGGGCCAAGGCTTCATCATCAGTCGCTCCGTCATGATAGAGGGGTAGCAGATTTTGAAGTTCCGAAAATGAAACCGATGCGCCCTGCACTCGAACGCGGACCAGCGGCCCGCCGTCTGCCTTCACGATCACTTTCTCGGTGTTGGTTTTGGCGTCGTAGACCCTCTGCTGAATGCTGACGTTCGCCTGAATTCGTCCTTGCGCGACGTAAAATTGGTGCAGGCGGAACAGGCCGCGCTCAGCCCGCGCCGCTGTCAGGTACATGTTCGCGCGCCACCCCGCAACTTTCATCAAGCGCTCGGCGGAAAAGCTCGCGTCGTCTTGGAATTCCACCCCGCTCACCCGTGCGGAGGGGCCGGCTTTGATGGTATAGCTCACGTTGGCTTCCAGCGTGTCGCGGTTACGAGAAATCGCGCGCGTTATGCGAGACTGGTAATAGCCGTTGGCAGCGAGCAGGTCGCTGAGGCGTTTGTGCGCGGCAGCGAGGACCCCGTCAGTGAGGGGTTGGCCCAAGCGCAATCGTGATGCGGTAACCAGAGCCCGGGACTCAATCGGGCCGGGATTGCCTTCGGCGGTGACAATCCCGATGAAATATTGAGCGCGGGCCACAAAAGTGAGAGATGCCCCATTGCCCTCGGGAACGCCTTCCGCGCGCAATTCCGCGAAGCGTCCGGTGGCGTAGAGGCGTTTCAGACTTTCCGCGACTTTCGCGGAGTCAAGAGGTTCGCCGATCCGCTGAGTCACGGCGCCGGGGAAGCTTTGGAGTTTAAGGCTACAGTCGCACTCAAGGGACAGATGGGTAACCGGCCGCTCCCAGAGGGCGGGCGCATTTTGAGCGGCGCTTTCTGTGCAACAACAGCTCAGCAGGAGGATGAGAAGGGTAAGGTTGTGGGCAGCTCTGCCCCCATGAAGTGCAGAGGCGCTACGCGTCATCGAGCGGCGCGGACCATTTGCGGACAGCGCTCTGGGAATTCGGTTGTAGCCACGCACCCTGGAGTTTACCCGCCAACCCGACATGCAAGTTATTGCCGCGATCGATTTTAATTATACTTCCGCCGGGCCTTGCCCAGAGGTGAAGCCTCAGGGTTTGTCTTTTTATCATATTTATCACGTCAACCGATGGGAATCTCCACGGGACGCACCACGTCGACGAGGAACGAAGCGAGCAAGTTTTCCTGGGGGAATCCTTGACCCAGGTGCTGGCGGAAACCTTCGCCCCACTGGCACCCTCCGAGTGCGCCGGCGCGCGCAGCCATTTGCCGCAGAGGATCGTCGATTTCCCGCAAAGCTTGCTGGAACTGGAGCCAGGCGCGCTGGCTTTCGTGGCACGCCAGCATCTTTTCCTTTCGTTCCAGTGTGGCGCCGATATCCACGACCATGCGAGGCAGAATCTCGTTTCCCAAAATGTCGCGATTGCTGAACGGCTGCGTATAGTAGAGGTGCGGGATGGTTCGCGGCGGCGGAGCGGGCCGGCGCGCTCCGGTGCGGAAGTTCTTTGCGGAACTCCCGAAGCAGGCCGTTTGGCAGAGGCGGCTGGTGGTCTCGTGATCGACCATGTAGTCCTGGGGGGAGTGGGTGATGACCAAGGCGGGATCGACGCTCCGGACGAGTCCCATCACCTTGCGCAGAGTGGGACGATTGTAGCAGACCAACAGATCAAGTTCTTCCAGGCACGTGTAGGGCGCGTTCAGTAAGGCCGCGCCGCGTTGGGCTTCCGCGCGGCGAATACGCGAGATCTTGGCGGAAGACAGAATGGAGCTGCCGCAGTCGCCCGCGGTCATGGTTGCGATGTGGAGGGAAGCTCCACGATCAACCAGATGAGCCAGCGTCCCCGCACAGAGGAACTCCGCGTCATCCGGGTGAGCGAAGAGCGCTAGCACACGAATTGATGAGGGCATGGATCAGTTCTCGCTCAAGACCCCATGGATTGCTTTCTGAAGGGTTTCGAGTTGGACGTACCCGATCCAGTGGTCTCTGACCACTCCTTTTCGATCGATCAAGAAAAGGGTCGGGAAGATCGCAATGCCACCATAAGCCTGATCGCTTTCCTTTGTCCAGTTCGCAATGGGGTAGGAGATGTGGTGCTCCTGTACATAACGTTGCCGCACCGAGTCGTCATAATCGAGGCCCAGATTGCGGTCGTCATTGGCGCCGATAATCACCAGGCCGCGCGCGGAAAGCTCGCGGTCAAGGGATACTAGCGCGGGCGCTTCCTGCATGCACGGCGGGCAGCCGGTGAACCAGACCTCGAGGAGCACGGCTTTACCCTGGAAATCCGCGATGTGAAGATCGCCACCTCCGAGGCGCGAGAGCGTGACGTTTGCCGCCGGCTTACCTTCCCAGCCGCCGATTTGCCGCGCGAATACTTGGCCGAATCTCGGGTCAGCTTTGATTTTGTCCACGTCAACGTGGGTGATCTCGCCGGTTTTCGGATCGCGCGTGAGGAACCGTGGAACGCGAGGATCTGATTCCATCACCCGCAGCAGGACATCGGCAGCGGCCGGGGAGGGAAGGTCAAACTGCTCGGCGATAGTCGCAAGTGTTGGAGGCGACTTGTATTTTTCCTGGTAATTGGCCACAAAAAGAGGAATACGAAAAAACGCATTATAGAGCTTGTTAAGCGCCTGGCGTTCGTCCGGTTGGGTGAAGACCCGGTTATAGAGATCAGTGACCATCAAGGGCTGGCCGGGTTGAAGGTGCGTCCGAATGTAATCGAGCACCCGCGCCTCCGCGTCCGAAGAGGCCCGAGCAGGGGCGCTTCCCGAGAGGAGCAGGCCGAGCAGCAGGGTGCCGCAAAGGGTCGTTCTCACTGCGAATCTCTCTTCCCAGCCGCGCGCGCACCCTCGGCCTGACTGAAAATCTGCGAGTGGAACTCCAGGGAGAAATGCAAGTATTGGTCCAGATAGCTCCATCCGTGGTTGCCCGGCCGCAGGACGAACTGATGAGGGAACCCTTTAGAAGTCAAAATTTGGTCCAACTCCTTGGCGCCTGCGTCGAAGCCGTAGCGGTCTTGGTCGCCACAATCGAAATAAATCTTCAAGTTGGCAAACCGCTCTGGATGCTCGGCGAGGGTCAGCGGATTATTCGCGTCGAAGTAGGACTCGTTCAGGGGCGAGCCAAAGGGTTCTTGCAGCACTTTCGCGTAGAATCCCCACCGCCCCTCGGTGGGAAGGGGATCGGGGAATTTCGCAATCAGCGCCGCACTGTGGGCGCTGGCGGATCCGAAGATGTCCGGGTGCTTCATGCTGAGATGCAAGGCGCCGTATCCCCCCATTGAAACGCCGGTTATCCCGCGCGTCTCCCTACTTGCAAGCGTCCGATACTTGTGATCGATCGCGGGCACGAACTCCTGAGTGAAGAAATCTTCGTAACGCTCATGGCCGTCGAGGGAGTTTACGTAAAAGCTTTTGCCGCCTTCGGGCATCACCACGATGAACTTGCCGATTTTCCCCTGGCGCATGAGGCTTTCCCATGTTTGCTGGCCGCTGTGTTCGCTCCAGCTCTGCGCATGTTCAAAGAGGCCGTGCAGGTAATAAAGCACCGGGTACCGGTCGGTGCCGGCATCGTACCCGGGGGGAAGCGCAACGCAGTAGTCCACCGAGCGTCCGAGGATGGCGCTGGAAATAGTTTCGCATGAGACGTGAGCGGAGGGAGTTTGGGCCAGAACTGGCGCGGCGAGAGAAACGCCGATCATAATCATGAGGCTTGGGCCGATCAGCCGCCGCAGGCCAAGAATAGTGCGCTTTCGGATCATTCCCTCGCAGCCCTGTGAATTGAGAGTTGCCCCGCCAACGTTTTTATTCTGACGCCACAGTGCGCGGGAGTCAAGAGTGGTGCGCGTTGGGCCTCCGGGTCGGTAAACAAATTGCCGATTGCCGATTGTCGAATGACGATGGCAATCCCGGCACGGCATCTTCGGTGCCAATCGGCCATTGGCAATCGTCAATCGGCAATCGACTATCACTTGGGACTCGACGCGTCCGCCAGAATTTCGAGAGTGACGCCGCCGTGCGGGTCGGTATCGAGGTAGGCGAACCACCCTTTGGAACTAGGGGTATCCCAACCACCCCACTGGGTACGAGGCGCGCCTTTGCCCTCGAACATTTTGGCGGCGGCGTCCATATTCTTTACGTCGACTCCCACATGGTGGACTCCTTCGCCATGTTTCTTGAGATACTCCTCGTAAACATTGGGGCCTTCCGTGGACTGGATCCACTCGAAAGGTAAATCGCCAAAGCGCTGCCAGCCAAGATCCATCTCGAATTTTCCCGGCTGACCGCGATAGAAACGGTCGACGCTGACGTTGTGCTCGATTTCCATGCCGCCAAAGCCGAGGCTTTGCCAGTAAGCTCCCACCTTCCGATCGTCGCGGACGACAAAGGCATAGTGGTTGAGCTTGTTCAGGGGCGGCTCATTTTGCTGATCCGCGGCCCGGGGGGAACCGTTGGGATCGTAGTAAATCGCGATATCCACCCCGCCGCCCTTCGCGGCGGTATCGAGGTAAGCCCCGTGGCCCATCCCGTTTGTTGTCTTCCACTGGGTGCGCTCTGCCACCTCCACACCCTTCGATTGGAAGTATTGAATCTGGTGTTCGAGCTCCTGGTCGCTCTTTACGGCAAAGCCCAGCGCGAGGATGCCGTCGCCATGCCGTTTCAAGAACTCGGTGTAGATGTTGGTTCCGGTCACCGGCTGAATCCACTCAATCATGACTCCGCCAATGTGGCCGAACGCGGATTTGGCCGTGGTCGGCGCCGGCTTCCCGCGGTAAATCAGGCCCGTAAATTCTGTGACCTTGGTCCTTTCAACATTCTTCAGTCCCAGCTTTTCCCAGTAATTCAGCACCGGATCGAGGTCTTTCGCGACCCAAGTTACTGAACTTACATGTCCGTAAATGGAGAGATCGACGGTGGGCCTGGCCGCGTCCGCGCCGCGCGCGCGCGACCCCGCGGCGATGGAAAAAAGAATTGCGAAAATTCCTGCAAGTGCACACTTGGCATTCATGAAAACCTCCGAAGATCGATTAATCGAGATTCATATGAGTCTTGCCGGCAACATCAAGGGCGAGACAATAGCACGCGACGCGGCAAGCTGCAATTCGACCCGCGGCGGTTTCGAGGGCGTGTGGCGCGAAGCTTTAGAGTGCGGCAGCTTGCTGCCGCTTTTTCCCCAGCCAGCTAGCTGGCTGGGGGGTCGCTCCAAACCTAATTCTGGGCGCGGCGGCCTGAAGGTCGTTGCTGCAGGTGCGACTCGCCAAACTAGTTGCGAAGTGGAGTCGTTCGCGCGTTCGAAATCCCGCGAGCAAGCTCGCGGGGAGAAAAGCGGCAGCAAGCTGCCGCACTCTAAAGCTTCGCACGCCGACATAGTTTGTACAGGGCACAGGACTAGACCGGAGATGATGGGAGATTTCCGGCGTCATCAAAGGCCGACTCGAAGGGTTCTGGCAGCAGCCGCCAACCCGGAAGGTTTTCAGCATCGCGCGCCAATAACTCGGAGACAGCAATGCGGTTGAGGTTTAGGGTATTGCGGATCCAGGCCACGCGCTGCTCCGCCGGTTCGGGGCTGCCCAGCGCGCCCAAAAGCCACCCAATCGCCTGTTCATCGGAGGGCCAGAAAATCGGGATTCGCGGCATGGGAGGATTCATCGAGGTCCGCGCATTGGCGTACATCTTCTGCAGATCGATCTTATGATACAGCCGCTCGTGGATCGCGTCAGCCAATCCCACGCCCAGGGCATTGCCGGCACTTTCAGCAGTCAGATCCCGGGCATAAATCAGGCGAATCTGCGGCGCGTCGCCGGGCTGGAGCTCGACGCCGCGTCCAACGATTTTCGTGTCCAATCCGGTGCCGCTGATGTTCTTTCCCAATTCATTGACGATTAGAAGATCGAGCTTGGGGAAGGGAATCCGCGCCACCAGTCCGCGGGCGATTGCGAGACACGCTTCCTCCATCGCGACAATGCCCGAAGCCGAAGCGGCACGCACCTCCGCGACTTGGTGAAATTCGTTTTCCACCACGCCCACGCCCGCCAGAATCTTTCCAGTTGCCAGAACCTTTCTCGATACCGCGCGAATGACCGGTTCGAATCCGAATTTCCAACTCCAGTGGTGGCATTCGAGGGCGCCGTCGGCCTTCCCCATCCCCACGGCGATCATCTTCAACAGCCCACTCTCAATCTTGCCGGAGAAATCCGTGTGCGGCTTCACCCGATTCAGCAGTATCACGCCATCGGATTCCCAAGCGGCTCGGTCCATGAAGACTTGAAAATCCTCGGGAGTGGAGCCCAAGGAAACCGTGTCCATGGAAGAAAGCACATCGGCCCCGAGGAAATCCGGAGTGATGCCATAATGCTCCAGAACCTTTCTCTGGCCCTCAGCGGTTGCGCCACCGTGGCTGCCCATGGCGGGGAATACGAACGGCCGAGCGCCGTGATCCTTCAGCCATCGGCAGAGTTCCCGGGCGAGGACATCGATGCTGGCAATGCCCCGGCTGCCGATTCCTACCGCAATGCGTTTTCCGTGCAGAGTGCCGGCGGGCATTGCCAGCCCGTCCAGAGCGCTGGAGATTGCCTGAGGCAAGTCAGTAAGGCCGGGAGCGCTGGGGGCTATTCTTTCCACAACTCGCAAAACACCGAGAAGGGAAGGCTGTTCAGTCGGCATAATGAAAAATCACCGTATCGCTTCGCGAGGGGAGCGTCAAGGTTTCTCGGCGCCAATGGCTAAGGTGCAAGGTGAATCAATGTAAGCCTAACGTACTCGTCTGTGCAGCTCTTCAGGTCATCAGTGGCTCTCTTCAGGTTCTCTGCCAACTGTCGATGACGCGCGATGTCAGGCGGTTCAGAGGACGGTCTTTCTAAGTATGCTCGGAGGGCAGATTCCGCTTTGTGCAGTTCCTCCTGTGCTTCCGGGATGCGCCTGACCCAATAGTAATACAGGAGATCTCTGCGGATGCTGGCGCTCTTGGCCTTGACTTCCGCTTCCCCCTCCTCCATGGCGCGTTTCCATTGCTCCTCGGTTAGGTTGTTTATGGGATTAACGTACGGTTTCTTTTCTTCCATCAACCTCACCCCTTAGAACTTGAGAACTTAATCCTAACTCAAAGCACCTGCATTTAACATCTCCCGGCCCAAATTCAAGCGCGCGCAGACAAACCGGCCAGAGGGGATTTTTGAGCGGCAATGCACGAAGGTCACATTGCCCGGTTTTTTACACTTTGCGGGAAACCGCAGAAAAGTGTTAGTCTGCGGCGCACCGGTTCCACTATCGGAATTCACGGGAAAAGAGGTCCATATGGTATCAGGTCGCATGGCCAGGTATTCCTATCTGGCGTTAGCAGTTCTTACGGTCGCGGGCGCGGTCTTCGCTCAGTCCACGCCGGAAACGCTCGACTCCATACTCGGCGGCCTAAACCTGTCGCCGGCGGTTTCCGCGTTTCAGGTACGCCAATACATTTTGAGCCGAACTGCTTCGCCCCCCAGCCCTCAAAGCAGTGAGGCTTGGACGGCGGAGGCCAGCCGGATTCGCCAGCACACGCTTCGCGATGTTGCTTTCCACGGTTGGCCCGCGGAATGGGTCAACTCCCCTCCCAAGTTCGAAGAGGTTGGAGTGATCGAGACCGGCGACGGCTACAAGCTGCGCAAACTGCGCTATGAAATCGTACCCGGGTTCTACTCGGTGGCCATCTTGTACGAGCCGGACCACCTGCAAGGCAAGGTTCCCGCCATTCTCAATGTAAATGGCCATGAACCACTGCTGGGCAAGGCAGCCGAGTACAAGCAGAAGCGCTGCATCAATTACGCGAAGCGCGGGATCCTGGCGCTGAATATCGAGTGGCTTTGGTGTGGGGAACTGCACCGGCCCGAAAATAGCCACTTCAACGGAGCGCATCTGGACTTGGTCGGTTCGAATGCGCTAGGTCTCTTCTACCTGGAAATGCGCCGAGGCTTGGACTATCTGTACAACCACCCCAATGTCGATCGCAACCGGCTGGCGATGACGGGACTCTCCGGCGGGGGGTGGCAGACGATCATCCTGAGCTCGATGGACGAGCGGGTGAGGATGTCCATGCCGGTCGCAGGCTTTTCCTCCAACCGCACGCGGGTTGAAGTGAAGGAGTATGGGGACTTGGGTGATACGGAACAGTCGGCCACGGATTTGCTCGATGGCCAGGACTACACCCACTTCATTGCCATGATGGCGCCCCGGCCGGTGCAACTCGCCTACAATGGCGAGGACAGTTGCTGCTTCCGCGCGGGGGCAGTGAAGCCGTTGATCTATGATGGGACCCTTCCGATCTACAAGCTTTATGGAAAAGAGGACGCGCTCGCGTGGCATGAGAACCGCGATCCGGGTACGCACAACTATCAACAGGATAATCGCGAGACATCTTATCGGTTCTTTACCAAAGTGTTCGGACTCCCCCCGTCGGACCAGGAAATCCCGGTTGGAGCGGAATTGAAATCTTACGACGAGATGGTGGTGGGACTTCCCGCCGACAACCTGACGATTCTCGGTTTGGCGCGTAAGTTTGGAGGCGAAATCTCGCGCCCGCCGGTTCCCTCCGCTTCCGAAGAGCGAGCAGCCTGGGCCTCCGCGCAGAGGAAAGACTTGGCTGAGGTCATTCGCTACAAACCCGTCAAGCTCAATGAGGCGCAAACGATCGGAATTTCCAAACACCTTGGAGTGGAGACGAAGTCGTTCCTTTTTCTGCTGAGCAACGGGCTGGCTGCTAACGGCGTCTGGCTGCGAGCCATCGGCGTCGGAGACCACGCACCTGTCACTGTGATCCTCAACGATGGCGGAAAAAAGGCTGCGGGAAGTGAAGTCGCGGACCGCGTCAATCGGGGAGAGCAGGTCCTGGCGCTGGATCTCCTGTTCATGGGTGACGCCTGGGGGAAAAACCCAGGAGCTGACGACTACACGGAGATTTTGCACGGGGTCGGCGATCGTCCCTTGGGACTACAGGCAGCCCAATTGATCGAGGTATCGCGCTGGGCCCGGCAGCGCGCCGGGGTGGAGAGTCTTCGGCTGGAACTCACCGGCATGCGCAACCAGGTGGCTGGCCTCGTTGCCGCCGCCCTGGAGCCCCACCTGTTCGCCAAGGTCGTCGTTCACGAGGGGATTCCCAGCCTAGGCTTTCTGCTCGAAAAGCCCGTGGCCTTCGAAGATGCACCGGAACTCTTTTGCTTGGACCTGTACAAGAAGTTTGACGTCGATCGCCTGGCGTTAATCGCTTCGCCCGCCGAGGTAAGCACGGAAAAAGTGTTGAAAGCTGCGCCCCCATCAGCAGAGCGGTGAAGGGAGGAGTGATCTGCCCACGCGGGCCCCCCACGCAAGGCAGATGCGGCTTGGGACCACTTCGATTTTTGTGAAGACTGGTGTAGCCCGCGGTTACTTTCGGAACATGTTCGACGCCGCATATAGACAAGTCCCCTGTACCGGAGTCACCGGAACCATGGACGGCAAAGCTTCGATGCGCTCTTGTCTGGCGATCGTTCTGTCGAGATCAACCTTCGGCGCCACTCTTGGGGGAGCGGTTACCACCGAGCGCGAAAGACCGGCCACACATGAGCGGTCTGTCACGTTCGCGGTCCGTGCCTGTTCCCTCGGGCGGGTCAGGAAATTCCCGGCAGTGGTCATCAGGGACATCCAGAAATAGGGAATGCTCCACCCCTTCTGAATTTCGTCAAGGCGTATCGAGGCGAGAGCAAGTTCAGTCTCCCTCTGTTCGGTTTTGTTATTTGTCCAGTTTAATAAACAGGTGTAGTACGAATTGAGACGCGCTGAGTACTCCTGGCGGTAGGAATTTTTGAGCGAAAGAGATCTAATGCTGCCGAGTATCGACATTGAAATGCCCTCCTTGGGGTTGGCTAGGAAGGCCCAGGTCGCAGATGCTGAAATGCGCCACCCAAGCCGCTTAGCCGGTTTCTGAAAACGAAGGGTTCCGCCCACCAAATGCGAGCGTTGAAAGCGGAACCATTTCGTGCTCGCCATCGAGATAGAGCAAAGAGGATGCCAGGCGTTGTTAAAAGCTGGACTTTCTTGCATCCCTACAGAATTGAGGAGATTAGAGTCGATCGCGTTTATTGAATTTCGCTGATTCAAAACCAGCGGAGGTGTCCAAGAACATGAATGTGTCGCGATTTGATGCAGGGCTAATAGCGATACCCAAAGGAGGTTCAATGAAGAAGACCCATCGGATCATCTCACCGGTCTGGTTGATTTCGTTGGCCGCAATTTTAGCTATCCCTCAAGCTTCTATTTCCAGAGCCGCGCGCCCCGTCGCGTCATCGGAACCTCAAACCTTTCCGCTATGGGAGAACGGCGCGCCCGGAGCTTTGGGGCATGAGGACGGTGATATTCCTACGCTGACTTACTACCGCAGTCAGGGGGGAGTGCCTACGGCGGTCGTCGTCGCGCCGGGGGGTGGCTATAGCAACCTGGCCATGAATCACGAGGGGCGCCAGATCGCCAATTGGCTCAATGCCGCAGGCATATCGGCGTTCGTCTTGATGTACCGGCTCGGGCCGCGCTACCATCACCCGATCGAACTGGGCGACGCCCAGCGCGCCATCCGCCTGGTGCGAACGCATGCGGCGGAGTACGGAGTAAGGCCCGACCGCATCGGCATGATGGGCTTTTCCGCGGGCGGCCATCTGACTTCCACGGTCGAAACCCATTTTGATGGTGGAAACGCCGGTGCTGCTGATCCCATCGACCGCGCCAGCTCGCGGCCAGATTTCGCGGTCCTTTGTTACCCGGTAGTGTCGTTCATCGCGCCTTATAGCCATCGAGGCTCCAGCCAGGCCTTGCTGGGCGATTCACCCGACCCCAAGCTACTGGAGGACCTCTCGAACGACCTTCGGGTTACGCCTCAGACCCCGCCCACGTTTCTGTTCAGCACCAGCGAGGATACGGTGGTGCCGTCGGAAAACAGCGTGGCCTTCTATCTGGCGCTGCACAAAGCGCAGGTGCCTGCGGAGCTTTACATCTTTCAAAAGGGCCCTCATGGCGTGGGGTTGGACTTGCGCGATCCCGCCCTCGGCGAATGGCCCAAGTTGCTGCTCAACTGGCTTCGCGGATTGGGCTTGCTGGAGAAGTGATTTTGCATCCGGTTTTCCCCTAAGAATCCCAACGCGGGGTCGCTCCGGATTCGCCATTCGACAGCTACGAAACTCGCGCGCGTGGGATTTACATTTGACAGCCTGGACGCACGTACCTATGCTTAAATGTCATATCGCTTTTCGGTCAGAATTACCGAAACCATAAAACCCCTGACCCGCCGAGGCGCACGCTGTCTGACGGTGTCCCATTTCGCGGAGGGGGATTCCTTTTTTTCGAGGACTCATGAATTTCAAAACGTTAGCCATCCATGCCGGGCATGATCCCCAGGAACATTGGGGTGCGGTGATGCCGCCCATATACCAGACCTCAACATTCGCTTTTCGCGGGGTGGGGAAGCCCGGGCCCTTCGATTACTCCCGCAGCGGCAACCCCACGCGGAAGGCGCTGGAAACTTGCCTGGCCCAGTTGGAGGGCGGCACGGCCGGATTCGCCTTTGCCACAGGGATGGCCGCCGAAGCCACGGTGCTCATGATGTTCGCATCGGGTGACAACATTGTGGTCCACGACGATCTTTATGGCGGAACCTATCGCCTGTTCGAGACGGTCTTCGCCTCGAAGAACATTCGCGCTGAGTATGTCGATCTGCGCAACACGACGAAGCTCAAAGCGGCGCTCGAAGGGAAACCCAAGGCGGTTTGGATCGAATCTCCCACGAACCCCTTGATGAATCTTGTGGACATTCGCGCGGTATCCGATCTTGCCCACGAGCACGGGGCGCTGGTCATTTGCGACAACACTTTCCTGTCACCCTATTTCCAGCGGCCGCTCGAGTTGGGCGCGGACATCGTTTCACATTCGACCACCAAATACATCAACGGCCATTCCGACGTCGTGGGTGGCGCGCTGATCGTCAAAGACGCATCGCTGGCGGAGAAGGTCGGCTACCTCCAAAACGCCATGGGCACGTGCGCCGGCCCGCAGGACTGCTTCCTGGTTTTGCGCGGCGTCAAAACGCTGGCGCTGCGCATGGAGGAGCACAATCGCAACGCCCTTGCCGTCGCGCGCTGGCTGGAAAAGCATCCCAAAGTTTCGGCCGTATTGCACCCGGGGCTCGAGAGCCACCCTCAGTATGAATTGGCGCTGCGTCAGGCGAGTGGGTTCGGCGGGACGTTTTCATTCCGTCTACGCGACGGGGAAGCGGCGGTGAATTGCCTTCTGGGCAAGTGCCGGCTCTTTACGCTGGCGGAATCGCTGGGCGGAGTGGAATCGCTGATCGAGCACCCCACCACGATGACTCATGCCTCCGTGTCCCGCGAGGTACAGTTGCAGATGGGAATTACGCCGGACCTGATTCGTATTTCCGTCGGGCTGGAAGATTCGAGCGACCTGATTGCGGATTTGGAGAGCGCCCTGGCCGATTAGTTCGCGCGGCCCATAAGCCTAGTCAGGCGGCAATGTGAAGCTGAACACGTCGCTCCCGGAGGCTATGGCGACGTACTGGACACCGTCAACGCCATAACTCATCGGCGAAGAGTGAAAGGTCTGACCGGTGTTGAAGCGCCAGAGCGGTCTCCCTGCCTTGGCATCCACGGCTTCGAATTCACCTGCATCATCGCCGAAGAAGACCAGGCCGGAACTAGTGGTCATGGTCCCCGACCAGGAACCTCCAGCCCCCACCTGCGGGTAGCGCCACGCGAGCTTACCCGTCACCACATCGAAGGCGAGAAGGATTTTTTGGGCAGACGCCCGCGGCGGGCGCTTGGTTCCACTGTTGTAATAAGTATCGCCGGGCTTGAAGATTTGTTTGCTTTTGCTGGCGAAGTAGATGTCGCAGTCTTCGAGACCCATGAAATAAAAGAGGTGCGTCGAAGGGTTGTAAGAGGGCGCCATCCAGTTCGTTGCACCAACGAGCGATGGGCAGATTTCCACGCCCTGCGGCTCCGGCTGTAGGCCCGTGCGAATGGGGCGGCCGCGCTCGTCAATTTCGCTCGCCCAGTTTAGCTTCTCGGCAAATCGCGTAGCGCTAAGAAACTTGCCCGTGGTCCGATCGAGAAAATAGAGGAACCCGTTGCGATTGGCTTCCACCAGCAGCTTGCGAACCTGCCCATCGACGGTTACGTCGGCGAGCACTGCGGTTTCCGTCGCGTCGTAGTCAAACAGGTCATGCGGGGTAAACTGAAAGTGCCATTTTAGCTTTCCCGTCGTGGGGTTGAGGGCCAGGACGCAATCGGTGTAGAGATCGTCGCCGGGGCGGCTCTCGCCGGCAAAATCGGGAGCGGGATTGCTGGTGCCCCAGAACAGCGTGTCGGTTTCGGCATCGTAAGTCCCGGGCATCCACGTCGTGCCCCCGCCGTGCAGATAAGTGTCGCCCGGCCAGCTTTCCGATCCGGGTTCGCCCGGCGCGGGAATCGTCCAGAAGCGCCAGACCTCTTTGCCGGTTTCCGGATCGAACGCCGCCAGAAAGCCGCGAACCCCGTCGTCGCCCCCCGACGTCCCCACCAGGACCTTGTCCTTCACGACGAGCGGCGCGCTCGTGGCGCCGTAATTCTTGCGCGTATCGGCATAGGCAACGTCCCAGAGCAAGCGCCCGGAGCCCGCGTCGAGACACAGCAAATGGGCATTGTCCGTCTCCATGAACACGCGGCTGTGCCACACGGCAACGCCGCGATTGTGGTGGGCGGAGGCATCGTCGATCAAGCCCTTGCTCGGCGCCCGGCGATGGCTCCAAAGCACGTGGCCGGTCCGGGCATCGAGCGCGAAGGCGTCGTTGGCGGAGGTGACGTACATCACCCCGCCCACCACCACCGGGGTCACCTCCATCGCCTCGGAGGTGCTCGAGTGGAACACCCATTGCGCGCGCAGCCGGCGAACATTTTCAGGATTGATCTGACCGAGCGCACTGTACCGCCGGCCGGTGTAATCTCCGTTATACGACGGCCAGTCCTGACCGGGTGGCACGACCAAGAGTTGCTGAGGGAGAACGTCGACGTGGGCCGAGACGGGCGCCTCTTCGTGCTGGTCCTGGTTTTTGCTCGTTAAGACGCGAAGGTAGGCGACGAGGGCGTGAATCTCCGGCTCCCCCAGAGCGCGAAACGACGGCATCCCTTGCGGCCCAATTCCATCGCGGATGATCTGGAATAGCGCCGCGTCATCGAGCGCTCCGGCCGCGTCCCGGGTGGCGATGGCGTGGGCGTGTTCGCCGCCGCGTCCGTCGAGTCCATGACACGCCGCACAATGCGACTCGAAGCTTCGCCGCGCGTCGGATTGCGGTCCGGATGTGTTCTGATCAGCCATCGCGGGATTGTTTCCTTGTGCCGAATAAGCCGCGAAGAAGGCAGCGAAAAGCAGGCACACGAAAAGAGAAACCGCGCCCACACCCCACAGGTTTGCCCCGCGGCGGCACGACGCGAAACCTGCTTTCGTGATTCCGGCGCTCACGTTCACGCTTCGGTTAAGTTGAGTTTCCGGGCTTGGGTTCTTCATTCCTGGTGATCTGGATTCTTGGCCAAAATGAGTTTACACCCGTTTATCTAGTGCGAACCAGGAGCCTTAAAACGCGCGGTGGGTCAGTTGTGCCGTGGGGGCGGCTTTGTGCCGCCATATGGCGAGGTAAACTCGCCGCTACGAGATCAAGCTCATCCACTACCCCAGAAAGGCAAAGGTAATGGCTGCACTACCCGCATGGGGGTATGATGAGCCTATGGGTGCAGATGTCATTCCCAAGTTGACCTTTGGACAATTCCGCGAGCTTCCGAGTGACGGGAAGCGCTACGAACTTTTGTACGGAAAAGTGCATTTAATTCCGACGCCGTCCACGCGGCACCAACTCACCCTTATGAATCTGCTGCAAGGCTTAGGGCCTTACGTCCACCAGAACCACCTCGGCGAAGTTTGTACGGCGCCCCCGGACGTGCGCTTGGGTGAAGAAACAGTATTGCAGCCGGACCTCATTTTCGTCTCCAATGCCCGCGCCGAAATCATCCAGGAGAATTGGATTGCGGGCTCTCCGGACCTCGCGGTGGAGGTCCTTTCGCCGTCGACGGCAGGACACGACCGCGCCACCAAGCTGCCGATTTATGCCGAAGCGCGGGTGCCCGAGGTGTGGTTCATCGATCCCAGAGCCAAAACCGTCGAGGTCTTGACCCTTCAGGGCGCCAAGTATTAGGTGAAAGCAACCTACGCAGGCCATCACCTTCTCACCTCAAACCTCTTTCCCGGCTGGCAGCTTTCCCTCGACGACCTGTTCGATTTTCGCGGACGCTTCTAAAGCAGAACTCACTGGCGTAGCGCGGGCGTCCCGCCCGCCGTCGCGGGAGCGTCCCGCTCCCGCCACCGCGCGGGCAGGATGCCCACGCCCCAGCGGGGCGGGACGCACGCGCTACGACCTTCCTTTTCCTGTGGCCATTGAGAAGCCGGACGGGTACTTCACGAGCTGGAGGGAGTTTCATCTCCAATTTCTTCCTAAACATTTCGCTTATGTTCTTTACCCTTTCATGTGGTAATGTTCCCCCTATCAGGAGGTGCGCATGAGCACTGTATCGGAGGTTGTAACTCTACCCCCCGTCCAGATTCCCGTCCGCGCGGCGGTAGCGCGAAACATTGCGGTAGACGCCTACCGTGGATTCGTCATGTTCTTGATGATGGCGGAGGTGCTGCGGTTGGCGGCGGTGTCGCAGGCGTTCCCGGGAAACTGGTTTTGGCACATTCTCGCCTACAATCAGACCCATGTGGAGTGGGCAGGTTGCTCGCTGCACGACATGATTCAGCCTTCGTTTTCGTTTCTCGTCGGCGTGGCGCTGCCGTACTCGATTGCCAGCCGCATCGCCAAGGGCGGCACCTTCTGGAAATTGTTTGCTCATGCGATATGGCGCGCCTTCCTGCTGGCGGCGTTGGGAGTCTTCCTCCGTTCCATGGGCCACTCGCAAACCAACTTCACGATGGAAGACACGCTCACGCAGATCGGCTTCGGTTATCCCTTCCTCTTCCTGTTGGGCTTCCGTCCGCCGCGCTGGGCTTGGGCTGCATTGGGTGTGATCCTGACGGGCTACTGGCTGGCGTGGGCGCTCTATCCGGTGGCGGGGCCGAACTTCGACTGGCAATCTGTGGGAGTCACGGCGGCCTGGAACGCGCAGCACGCCTACACGGGCTTTGCGGCGCACTGGAACAAGAACTTCAATCTCGGGACGACCTTCGATCAGTGGTTCTTGAATCTCTTCCCGCGCGCAACGCCGTGGGTGTTTAACGACGGCGGCTATCTGACTCTTAGCTTCATTCCCACGCTGGGTACGATGATTCTGGGGCTGATCGCGGGGCGCTGGCTGCGCGAGTCGGCTCCAGAGATTCCGATGAAGAAACTGATGGTGGCCGGAGTTACGGGCATTGCCGCGGGGCTCTTTTTGCACTTCACGCATATCTGCCCGATCGTGAAGCGCATCTGGACGCCGAGTTGGACGCTCTTCAGCGGCGGCGTTGCCTTCCTGTTCCTGGCGGCCTTCTGCTGGGTTATCGAAGTGAAGAAGACCAAGGGATGGGCGTTTCCGCTGGTGGTGATCGGTATGAATTCCATCGCCGCATACTGCATTGCCCACTTCATGGAGGAATTCCTAATCAGTACGTTCCACACCAACCTCGGCCCGCACTTCTTCGCGTTTCTCGGATCCGGCCTTGAGCCGTTCCTGGAAGGCGCCGCCGTGCTGTTCTGCTACTGGTTAGTTTTGTTCTGGATGTACCGACGGAAACTGTTCTTGAGGATTTGATGTCGTGGCGTTGCCCTGCCATGGCCTGATGTAGCGGCGGCTTCACGCCGACTTGTTCCCCGAAGGGGAACAATTTCAGTAGCCGTAGGTGAAACCTACGGATTGAGAACGCCCTCAAATAAGTTTCCGACCCCGGAGGGGTCGAATATTCGACCCCTTCGGGCAAGCGGACAGTTTCTTAATGCCCGGATTTCCGCAGGGCCTGGATGCGGGCAACGCGGCTCTTGGGGCTATCGAGGCTGAACGAACGGGCATCTCCCAACTGCGTGCGCACGTATTTTTCGGTCCGGCGGACAGCCTTTTCCAGTTCCGCATTCGAGCGAATGAACGACGTCCAGGCAATCGATTCGCTTTCGGGATCGTACTCCCACAGTCCCACTAACCGCCCGCGGTCGAGAATTGGGTTGCTCGGCAAGTCCACGGGACCGCTCACGACCACCGTTTTGCCCTTTTCATCGACGGTTGTCTTTTGCTGATCCTCAGGGGCGAGCAAGCTTTTGATGTCACGCCGCAGCAGCGCGATTCCGTCGGCTTTGCCCACCAGCACGTACTGCGGATCTTTCGGCGGCCTGAAAACTTGAAACTCTTCGTAGCGCTGCGGCAGCATCAAGCGCGCGTCGCCGTTCTCGAACGGCCGAAGCTTGAGAGGCTCGATGGCGGCTTGGGCGGCTTTCACGCCCAAGGCGGCAAACGCCTGGAAATCCGCGGCGGTTGCGGGGCCGATCCAATCAAAATAGAGTCGCGCCAGTTGCGTGTAGGCTTCGTCGGAAGAGAGCCTGAAGCCGGCGAGCGGGTTAGGACGCCACAAGGTGTATCGGTAGCGCTGCTGATCCAGGCGGCCGTTGGTTGGGATCCGGCGGATTTCACCTTGCGCCTGGAGTTCCCCGAGTGCGAGCGGAAGCGTCGTGGTGAGGCCCTTCTTCTTGCCTTCTTCGCCGAGGCTGCGCGATGCTTTGCCCGTCGCCTCGCGCAATTCGTCGGGGTCAAGGGGACCCTTCTTCAACGCCCCGATGACGGCTTTGCACAGTTTGTCGACTTCCGCGTCGGTCACGCCAAGCTTCCGTCCGACTTTCATCTCGGCTTCGGGAGCGCTCTCGCCAAGCTTCAACCCGAGACCGAAGGCGGAATTCGGCAGCACATAGGTGCACCCGCGCGCGGACGGCAATTCGTGGATTTCAAGGTTCGCCACGGCTTGGTCGACGGCTTCACGACGAGCGCCGCAGCGAGCGAACAGACCGAGATATGGCCCCGTGCCTCCTACCGAGCGCGCCCAACCGGTTTGCTCCAACACCGCCGCCGGCGCCGAACCCGCTAACCTGCCATCGAGCCCTTGACGATGTGACCACCAAGCACGAACTTTCGCAGCATCCATAGGTGTGATCCTCTGATTCCGGAATCATAAATGAAAGGATGGGCCGCCGCAATACGACGTCGGCCACCGGGCGGAATCCCTCGTCGGGGCGGCCCTTGTGTGTACGGTATCATGACATCCTTTACAGGCTGTATCAGGACATCCTTT
>CAZCVY010000060.1:0-28410 GCA_964501985.1 uncultured Acidobacteriota bacterium
TTCCAGCGGGTGAGCATTTTCAGAGGAGAATAGAATGACGGACGCGCCCCGCCATCTAAGCTCCTAGCGAGTCTAGAAAAACCCTCAGGTCATGTCAAGCGAATTTTCAGGAAATTTTTATGAAGTTAAGCCTCTTATTTTCTTTACTTTATGGGTAGGCTTAGGGCACAAAAGGCAATCCCTGCAAAAAGCCCGTAAATCGCACCCTAGTGCCTATTCCTGCCGCCAACCGACTGATTGTAAAAGGATTTTTACGTCTTAAGGTTGAGCCGGATGAGCTGGTCGTCGTCAGAATGTCCCCAGAGCGAGGCGGGGAAGAACTTCGCCGCAATTCGCCGCGAAAGGAAGAAGATGACTCCCGCGACCAAGCAAGCTCCAATGAGGACGAATGTCAGAAGCAGGATGGCGAAGATCATGTGCACCAACTGCATGGTGAAGGTTCTTTCCGGATTATACTTCTGGTCCCAGCTTAAACCTTCGGTAACTTGGAACTGATCCATAAGTGCAGACGCCGCCGCCGCATTTCCCGTATTCAGCGCCAGAAAGACGTACGATCCTTGACGTCTTCCGTAAACGGTATCGTCTCCATGGTCCTGATTCAATCTGAGTAAATCGCTCAGCGACCCGAAACGCCTTCGCGCAATTTGTGGTGTGGGATAATTGATCGATACTAGAGTGGATGTGCCTTTGCCGATTTTGTACTCGCCCAATTGCACTTCTGCGCCCTGATCGAATCCGATGAGGTCTGTGCGGAAGGAAGGCAAAGCGAGTTTTGCCGCCGCAAGTCCCAAGAGGTATTTTTCACTTCCTGGCACTAAACCCTTCGACGGCATGGGGCTGGGCAAGCTATTCAAGGCGCTTGCCGACGGCTTATTTCCTCCTACAAAGGTTAGTAATGCATGGAAGTCACTATCAGTGGGGGAAGCATCCTTGCTGTGCAGAAACCGGATAAAATTTGGCCCGCGCGCCATGATCGTTTCGTTCGCGTCGCTCGCAGTGAGTTGGATGTCCTTTTCTAGCGTCATCGCGGGCGTCTCATTGAAAGTGAGGAGTCCGTACGCGGAGGTAGCGTCGGGTGTTACTTCTACTACCACTTCCGTCCGCACCTTGCCCAATAGATAGGTGCGTAACTCCAATGACTTAACTCCAAACTCCTGTTCCACGGCCGGGAGGCCGCCGTATTGCGTTACCGCCGAAAGTGGCAAAGCGTGGGAGTCCACCTGGCGCCAATCAGCGGCGGGGATCAGGGGCATGACGAAAGGCTTTTGCTGGGAAGAGCAAAGCACGGGTAGGGCCGTCAGCACGGCCGAGAGGAGGGCATGCTTGGCGATTGTTCGCGCCATCATCCTTAGAGTATCAGAAATCCGGCCGTCCAGCAGCGGTAGTTTGATCGGATGCGACCCGCTGCACCGTCCTCACTTCGCCGACGTTTTTCAGGTAATCCAATATCCCCTCATAAAGGGCGGAGGCGATTTTCTCGCGATAGTCGGTTCGCTTCAAGAGGCGTTCGTCGCGGGGGTTGGTGAGGAAGGAAATCTCCGCCAGGACGGAAGGCATATTGGCGCCGATCAGGACCACGAAGGGAGCCTTCTTGATCCCCCGGTCGCGCTGAGCCCCGCTGACTTTGGTCACGCGGCTATAAACTTCGCGCTGCACCAGGCGGGCAAAGTCCTGGGACTCCTCGATCTTTTCCGTCATCGCGATCTTCTTAATTATATCCTGGAGTTGGTGCACCGCCTCCTGGGAAGAGGCGTTCTCGCGAGCTGCGACCTCCAGGGCATCGGGGTTCGAGGTCAAGTTGAGGTAGTAGGTCTCAATTCCGCGCGCGCTATCGTCCGGACTGGCGTTGGCGTGGATCGAAATGAACAGATCCGCACTCTTCTCATTGGCGATGGCAGTGCGTTCTTCCAAGGGAATAAACGTGTCATCGCTGCGCGTCATCACCACCTCGCAGCCGGTGTTGCGTTCCAGGAGTTTTCTCAGCTTCAGCCCCACATCCAGGACCACATCCTTCTCCTCCAGACCGGTTGGACCGATGGTACCGGTGTCATGACCCCCGTGGCCGGGGTCAATAACGATGCGGCCGATTTTCAGGCCGAGCGCGCGGGTCAAGGTTGTCGAGCCTGACTCGGTGGGATTAGCGGCTTGGATGGGAGGATTACTGTCCGTCGCGGCGGTGTCCGTCTTATCCCTTGATTTCTTCCGGGGCTTCGTGGCCAATGGCTGCGCGGCAGAGGCCTCTTGCCCCTCCGCTGGCGAGGACAAGGGCTCAGGTCCTGTCTCGACTGCGGGCGGGGTGGTGGGAGGGGTTTTAGCAGCAATCTCAACCGGCGCCGGGGTGGCGGGAGGTGGCGTGGCTGGGTTGGCAGATGCAGCAGACGGAGCCTTAGTCTGCTTCCGAGCGTCGGCGTTTGTTGGCACCACTGGCTTCGATGCGGTAGCAATTTGCGTCGGCGTCCCACCCTGAACATCAATCACCAGACGGAAGGGGTTGGGCAGCGAGAAGATCGAATACGATTCAATTTTGTTTACGTCGAGGACAACCCGCGCAATTTCGGGGGAGAATTGCGCCACTCGGATCTGGCGCAGGAAGCCGTCTTCCACCGGAAACGTCCTGCCCATCAGGTCACGGCTGAGGCGAGCATTCTGAACGTTCACGACAATGCGATCGGGGTTCGAAAGCCGAACCGATTCGAATTTTGCCTCACCCCCGACTTCGATCACGATGCGCGAGTAGTTCGCTCCCACCCAACGGCGCACCGCCGTGACGAGGCGGAGCCCCGAAGCCGGTTGTTCCGCGACTTTTTCCGTCGAAGCCGAAGCGAGACTGGAATTGGCCACTTCCGCCGGGTGCGCGTCGAGTTGGTTCAGCATGACCTGCGCCTCGGCCGCCTTATCGGACTTGGGATACATGGTGATGTAGTCCTGATAAGCCCGGCGGGCAGTGTCGGGATCCTCCAAGTCCTGGCGATAAATCTCCGCAATAGTGAACTGCGCTCCGCGGGAAATATGGTTTTGGGGATACTGCTGGATGAGGAAGCGGAAGGACTTGATCGCCTCCACATAGTAAGCGTCGGAGGAAAACTCGCGCCCCATCTCCTGATAGATCTCCGCAACGGCTGCGAGCGCGACCGGCGCCTTACTGTAGGTGGTGTCGAGGCGATGGACCTCGAGATAGGCATTGATGACTTTCTTGTACTCTTCCTTCGGGCGCTTACCCTCTGCCTTTGCCTCCAGGGTGGCTCGCATCTGCTGCGCTTTCTCGTAAGCAGCAGCGGCGCTCTCGCGCCGTTCTGGCGGTATAGCAGCAAAAGCCGCCGCCGTGGACAACGCGAGTCCGGCCACGATCAATGCCCGCGCAAAGTGATTTGATGAACAGAGAACCCGCAAATTAATCCTTTAAGTTCTGAAGATGTCGGCAACCTTCGGTTATTAACTCAGATTTGGTCATTCCACATTCGAGAAATGCACCACCCCGAATTCATCGACGGACCGAATAATGGGAGGCTTCGGCGGTTCACGGGGAGTGGTCTTGGCCGCCCCAGGAACGTCGCCGGGCTGATAAATGTTGGTGACCTTGCGCACATAGTTCTGCGTTTCGGCGATTGCCGGGATGCCTCCGGAGCGTTGCACCGTGTGCTCGCCGGCGTTGTAGGCTGCCAGTGAGAGGTTCAGGTCGCCCCCGAAATGATCCAAAAGGTATTTCAGATAAGTGACCCCGCCCTCAAGGTTCTGCTTGGGATCGAACGGGTCAGCGACGCCGAATCGATGCGCTGTCGCTGGGATCAATTGCATGAGGCCCATGGCGCCCTTGTTAGAAACAGCCTTGGCATCGTAGCCCGACTCCACACGAATGATGGCGCGAATCAATTCCGGGTCCACTTGATAGCGGCTCGCGGTCTGCTCCACCAATTCGCCGATATTCGGGGGAATGCGCCCCGAGGTTGCCGCGTCACTCCCGTGAAAGCCCTGCCGCATCCAATCCGCATGGCTTGAAGTTTCACCGGTGTTCACATAAACCTTGTGTCCGTTTTCATCCACCAACACCACAATTTGGTCAGCACTTGCAGCAACAGGAAGGAAGGTGAAAAGCAAAAGCCCGCCCAGGACGATGACCCGGCATGAATGGAGATACCTACCCATGGAGCTCCCGGCGCCGCAAACTCGGCACCCACTCGAACTCGATCCCCTCCCATTCACCCAGGCCCCGCGCGCCTATTCCAGCGCTCACCGGCTGTGCTCTCTCGAGGAGCCTTGCTTGGCGCTTCCCCTCCTCGACGCGCCCAGTCCACTGCGGGCCTTATATTGGAATCGATCATATCATTAGGTGCAAGTACAAGCAAACAGTAAAGCAAACGAACCGTGCCATCGGTAGTCCGAAAGTACTGCCGACATTTTGCCCCTGACAAGTCGTAGCGCAAGGCCTGCGCTCCAGCCTCGCGGCTCTTCCGCCGTTGCCATGCGGGGGACGGCCCGTCGCGTCCATAGGTGTCTCAACTGGTACGGGTGGGGTCCTCGATACACTTCTTCTTGCCTGCGACCGCACCCTGCTCGACGGGCACCTCCCCACGCTGGTCAAAGCCGAAGCGTTCGAAGATGCCGGCGAACTCGCGGACGATCTGTTCGCGGCTAAAGCCCATCTCCTCGTAGTTGTAAACGTGCGTACTCTCGTGACTGCGTGTTTCCACAACCGCATCCCGAAGGATTAATTCCAGGTCACGGCCCGAAGGGTAACTAAATCGTGTGTATAGCTCGCGAATGATTGCATCCGGGCACCTGATCAAATCTTCAAAATTCAAAATCATGTGGAGGGGAGAGGGGTTTTGATCCAGCACGTCGAGAGGGTGATCGTACCAGTATTGAGTCCATGCCAGAACGTCATCGCGATACGGATATTTTTCCTGCGGATCGCTCGAAACATGCCAGGCATAACTGAGCCAGGAAATGGTGGAAGGCAGCATGTCCAGCGGGTTGCGTACCAGGTACACGATCCGGGCGTCGGGAAAGATCTCGAGTAGGGTTCCGACTTTCGCGCTGAAAACTGGATTCTTGGCGATAAAATGCCGGCCTCCGCCGGTGGCATAGAGATGGCGCTGGAGGCACGCACGGTAAAACTTCATGATCCGGAGCCGGTCCGCCTTGGGGATTTCCGTATCAAAAAACTGATAGGGCGGGATTTCGTCCAGAAAGGGAAACAAGAAGCCGATGAAGAAGCTCGACCAGGCATACATCAGAATCATCTCGTCTTCTTCCGGCTCGAACAGGCCAATCTTGTGGATCCGGACGGCGCCAAAGTAACGCGCGTCGAATCGCCGCAACAGTCTCATTACCGGGCCGCCCAACCAGGCATCAACGCGCCCGAGGGCATGGAAGAGCCGCCGCTGCGTGATCGAGGGCATAAGGAAAATATCCCAGGTGCGCAGGCCGGTGAAAGTGGTCGAATCGCGCGCCAGCAGCCGGTGCAGAAACGTCGAGCCGCTGCGGAAGTTTCCCAAAATAAACAGCGGCCTTTCCACCGGTTGCCTTCGATAGGCGGGAAAGAGCACGTCGTCGAGCAGGAGGCACGCCCAGGTGAAAATCACCATAGGAGGCCAGAAAGTGTAAAACAAAAGGAGGAAGATAATCCGCTTACGGGTCAATGCGCCGTGAGTGTTTGCGGATCGAAAAATGGACCTGACCGACATGCGCCAGAATAAAGAGAAGTTGTAAGTCATGCCGGAGTGCGACCCTCCCCATCACGACGCGCTTCAGAACCGATGTGGCGAAAGAAATCTGAGTATGGCTGAAACCACCTTGTCGTTACTCATTTTGGGGCTCTCACGATCTGTCGTACAATGGATTTCTGGGGATGAGGGCGGCTCATAGGGGTCATCAACCCCAGTAAAGCCACGGATTTCTCCCGCTCTGGCCTTCTTGTAGAGGCCCTTCGGATCTCGGCTCTCGCAGACGCTCAGCGGAGCATCCACGTAGACTTCCAGGAAATTTCCGATTGTTCTGCGCACCTCTTCGCGAATGGATCGATAGGGGGAGATGGCGGCCACCAAGGCGACGACTCCTTTACGCATCAGAAGGTGCGCGACAAAGCCGATCCGGCGAATGTTTTCATCGCGGTCTTCTTTGCTGAAGCCCAAATCTCGATTGAGGTTCTTGCGCAGGTCGTCAGCGTCGAGCACTTCTGCACCGATGCCGCGCGCCAGCAACTCTGCGTGGACCGAACGGCAAATCGTGGTCTTGCCGGAACCACTTAGCCCCGTAAACCAAACCGCTAGACCAAAACTTTGCGGACGTGTTGCAGCGCTTTGCAACTCCGGCGCACGGCGTGAGCCATCTTGCGCGTAGTAGGGGGCGGAAGTTACCAGGACGATACCGCGGGCTAACACCGTGCTGTCCAAAGGATCGATGATGGCAAAGCTGCCGACGTCCGGGTTGGATATGTATGATCCACAAATCATCGGCCGATGCGTTTCCATTTCAACCGTTCCAACCTCGTTGACTTGTAGAGGTGTGGCGGCCGCTTGCTCGAAATTCCTGACGTTGCGAGCGACACGCGTTACGCATCCGCAAAGGGTTTCGGACGTGTGCCTGATGAGATAGGGAACGTTCACTCGGAGGGGAGTGGGAGACATCCAGGTGAGATTCGCCAACATGCGGTTTGATGTCGGAGCCATGGGTGCAGTTAATGTAGGGGCTGGGCTTGCCGTGCCCAATGGCGCACGACCGGGCGCGCCTCTAAAAAGGTGCAGAATATTTCACCAAAAAGCAAGGGTTTCAGGCCTCGGCCGGGGTCCCAATTCTCGGAGTAGCGCCGGCTTCCGGCCGGCACAGGAGCCGCCAAGTTGGCGGCGCTGCGTCCACCGCCCCGCGACGTAATGTAGCGGGTCGCGGCGCAGCCTTCCTATCGGTTCGCTATTGCTCCCGCGAGGCATCCCGCGTAGATTGGTGTGTCCACGAGTGACCCGCTCACAGCGACTCACGTGCTGGGCACGAAGCGAGGATGACGATGGCAACGGTTGCAAGCGCTTCAGCGACGGGTGCAGGAGAGAACCTCGCGCCACCCGAAGTTCGCCCCGCTACAAAGCGCTGCTTGGCGCTCGATGCTTTTCGGGGCTTCATCATGATCGTCCTCGCTTCCCGCGGGTTCGGATTCTCGGAATTACAAGGTGACCCCACCTGGGGACGCATTGCGCACTGGTTCGATCACGTCCCCTGGCAAGGCGGAGTTTTCTGGGACATGATCCAGCCCTCCTTCATGTTCATGGTGGGGATGGCGATGCCGTTCGCGCTGGCCCGCCGCCGCGAGCTGGGCTCTTCGGACCGCGACGACCTCCGGCACGTCCTGTCGCGCTCGATTCACCTGATCATTTTGAGTCAAATTGTTATCTGGGTTGGAGCGGGCAAAATCAAACCGCAATTGATAAATGTGCTTTCACAGATCGCGTTCACTTATTTCCTTACCTTTCTCATAATGAAGTGGCGGTGGCGCTATCAGGCGGTTGCTGCGGTGGCGCTGCTTGCCGGGTGGACGGCCCTGTTCGTCGCGTTTCCCGGACCTGAGGGTCCATTTTCGCCGCGCAACCACATCGGCCTGGTCGTGGACCGCGCCATCTTTCACTACGATTACGATCCGGCCTACTCGACGCTCAACTTCATTCCCAGCACGGTATGGACGCTCGCTGGGGCTTGGGTGGGAGGCATGCTGATGACCTCGAAGGGCCACACAAACAATCTCAAGAAGCTGGCCGGCGGCATGATTCTATCCTTCGCCGTGGCGTTGGCATTGCGCCCGTGGATCCCTTTCGTCAAGCAGCTCTGCACGGCCTCATTCATTCTCTACAGCCTCGGCTGGGTGCTGTTTATGTTGATCGGGTTCTACGTGCTCACGGAAATTTTGGGATATCGGAAATGGACATTTCCCCTAATCGTGGTGGGGATGAATTCAATCTTCATCTATTTTGTGAGTGAGGTTCTGTTTCGCTGGCTGGACCGCGCTCTGGGCGTGTTCACCTTCCACTACCACTTTATTGGAAAGCTCGCGCCCGTGGCCCAGGCCACAACGGTGCTGCTGGCCATGTGGTACATGTGCTACTGGCTGTATAAACGGTCGATCTTCTTTAAACTTTAACGTCAACCCGTAGCGCAAGGCCCGCGTTCCGGCCTTGCGGCCCTTCCTTTGGGCAAGATCGAGAATCCACAGGGCGGGAGAGCGGGCCCTGCGCTTCGGGCCGGTGCTGCGCCCGCAGTCGCGACGCGAGATCGGCACCGCGTCTCATCTTCCCAGATAGCGGGGTGAACCTGCCGCTATGCCGTCGCGATTTGCGCGGCTTCTTCCAGACCCATTTCCTTGATGGAGATTTCCCGCATTTTATATTTCTGGGTCTTCCCGTTGATAGTAATGGGGAAGGAATCGACGAACTTCACGTAGCGGGGAATCTTGAAGTGGGCGATACGGCCTTTGCAGAACTCGCGAATGGCCTCGGTGCTGGAAGTCGCGCCGGGCTTGAGCTTGACCCAAGCCATCACCTGCTCCCCGAATTTCCTATCGGGAATGCCAATAACCTGCACCTCGCTGATCGCGGGGTGGGTATAAAGGAACTCTTCGATGTCGCGCGGATAAATGTTCTCGCCGCCGCGGATGATCAGGTCTTTGGATCGCCCGGTAATCTTGAAATAATCATTTTCGTTCATGGTGCCGAGGTCGCCGGAGTGCAGCCAGCCGTCGGCGTCGAGGGTCTGGCGAGTGGCCTCGGGATTCTGGTAGTAGCCTTTCATGACGGCATACCCGCGAGCGCACAACTCGCCAGGAGTCCCGCGGGGAACGATGCGGCCCGTGCGGGGATCGACGATCTTGATTTCCGTGTGCGCCATGGGCTTGCCCACCGTGGTGACGCGCAGCTCGAGCGGGTCGTCGGGAGTGGTCTGAGTTATCCCGGGGGATGTTTCAGTGAGGCCATAGACGATGGTCAACTCCGAGCAATGCATTTCGTCCACCACGCGGCGCATGATGTTGATGGGGCAGGGCGAGCCCGCCATGATTCCCGTGCGCAGCGAGGTGAGATCGAACTCGTGAAAACGTGGGTGTTCAAGTTCAGCGATGAACATCGTTGGCACGCCGTGCACGGCGGTGCAGCGCTCCTCCGCGATTGCCTGGAGCGTGGCCAGCGCGTCAAAGTAATGCGCCGGAATCACCATGGCGGCGCCATGTGCCACGCACACCATGTTGCCGAGTATCATGCCAAAGCAGTGGTAAAAGGGCACGGGGATGCAGAGCTTGTCCTGGTTCGAGAACCGCATGCCCTGGCCGATCAGCAGGCCATTATTCACAATATTGTGATGGCTCAGCAGCGCGCCTCGAGGGGCTCCGGTGGTGCCCGAGGTGTACTGAATGTTGACGGGATCGTCAAACTCCAGCGTGGCAGCACGGGCGGGCAGCGCTTCGGCAGGAAGGTTGTCACCCATTTGCAGCAGGTCGTTCCACGGGGTCATGCAGGGAGGGGCAGGGGAGTCGCCAATGAAAATCAGGTTGCGCAGGTGGGGTAATTTCCCCGACTGCAGCTCCCCCGGCACACTTCGAATAGCTTCGGGACAGATCTCAAAGAGGATGGATGGGTAGCCACTCTTGCGGAAACCCTGGGTCAACAATAGCGTCGAGCATCCGGACTGCTGAAGCGCGTGCTCAAACTCCACCGTCCCGTAAGCGGGGTTGAGATTCACCAGGATGGCGCCGATTTTGGCCACCGCGAACTGCGTAATCACCCACTCGGCGCAGTTGGTGGACCAGATTCCCACCCGGTCGCCCTTTTGGATGCCCAAACGCAGAAGCCCCCTCGCAGCGCGCTCGACCTCGCGCAGGAATTCTTGATAGGTGTAGCGTTTGTTTTGGTGGCGGACGATGAGCGCAGGGTTGTGGGCAAACCGGGCGGCGGTGCGGTCCAGAAGCTGACCCACGGTGAGGCCCGACAGCGGCGATCCGCCCAGGCCCTGGCCATAACTCAGATTCACCGCCTCGTGTTGCCCATCGCTCATTCCCGCCCCCGTGATGGATCCATCCGCCGGGCAGAGCCACCCTGGAAAGGGCACTCCGTCCAAATCGCGGTAGTATCCGAGGCAACGGAAAGGAAGTCAAGAACCTTAATTTCTGAATGGCAAGCCTGGGTAGAAATGTCCCTTAATTTCTTAAATCCCCCATGGTTCGATCGCGGGTCCGCGTAGTAAACTGTTGTCGCTGCTTTGATGTGCGGGAGATGGCGGAGGAAGGAACCAGCCGCCGGGTGGGAGGCGTGGCAATCCGCCACAAGGCATGACGACAGCGGCGGGCAAACCAACTGCCCGAAAGTGATTGGCATCGAAGCATTGGGATAATGCGCGACTCCTCGTTGCCCGAAACTATTCAGAACTACCGCCCCGAGGGGGTTTCCCGCACTCTCTGAACCCTCACCCACGCCCGTCGTGAGAAATTCAGGTTAAGATGCTCAGGAGGTTCAATTGATCATGGTGAAGAGAAAGACGGTGCAGGGCTTGCTGGTACTGGCCGTTCTTTTTTGGAGTACACGTGGTGCACAAGCACGAGACATTTTCAAAGACATCCAGGCTGATGTTTTTGCGCTGGGAGGGGGATCGACCCTGGTCGATGCGCAGGATTTTGATTCGGCGGGCAGGTTGATGCACACCCGTTTTGAGGTGGGCTCGAAGTGGAGTGTGGGCGTCGCAGTGCCCTACGGGAAGCTCCTCAATCTTGAGACGGCGTTCACGACTGGACCGAACAATCTTTGGCTGACCAACACGGAGATTTTCCCCCATACTCAGGCGGCGGGGTCCGTCGTGGAGTACCCGGCCAAGTTTTCTTCCGGAAGCGAGAGTGCTGTTTTCCACGCCCCCTTTTCCTTTCGCCACTTCCGCCCCTATGCTGAGGGCGGCGTGGAGTTTGACCACTACACCCCTTCACGCGAGGCGATTGCCACTGCCAGATACGAAGGATGGGCCACGGTGAACACGGCGCTCCTGACCCATAACGATAAATTTGGCATGAACGTCGGAGTCGGCATCGACCGCAAATTTACAAAGCGCTTCACCTTCCGCATCGACGTGCGAGACCACATTACCAGTTCGCCTGCTTTTGGTCTTCCTCGTGTTGAGACCGAGGACAGCATTGCCGTATATCCCGTCTCGGGACGCGCCAATAATCTCGTCTACATGGCGGGAATTCTCTTCCACCTCGGAAAATAGTGAGATCCTCTCGGCTCGTGGTCCGCCAGCCGCGGGCCAGGGAGGCAACCGAGTGTGACAAGAGAATTAGCGGATCTTCTTAAACGATACCAACAGTGGAGGCTGGGAGGCGTAACCAGGAGCCCTTCGCTATCGTCAAATGAAAGTGTTAAATGTGTAAGATTTGCAAGCGCGCTTGGTGGGAATTAACTTTAGATTGGCCGCAACCGTAGCGAAATGACCGAAGGGTATTAGGGAACCCAGGCCCTAGCCCCCCGGAAGACGACATTAAAGTCTCAGCCTGTGGGTTGGGCTGGCAGCGACGCGGAATCGGTAATAAGAGATATCCTATCTTACATTTAGCCAGGTGTTGAGCGTTTCCCTCAGCAACAGCAGAGGCCAAGAGATTATGAATCTGGAAAAATCAAATACGGTAGATCGATATCCCGCGCAAGATGCCATGCCCAGTTTTCGGACGTCGGAAGCACCGCCTCCTGGAAAACCTAAGAGTTACGGATGGCTTTGGCTGGTGATTTTGGTTTTGGTGGGGGTAGCAGTCTATTATTTCCGCTCTCATGCAAGTAGCGCGAAGGCCGCGAGCGATTCCGCCCAATCGCCGAGCGGCATGCCCGGGCGAGGTCCGGGGACGATACCGGTAGTTGGCGCGATCGCGCGAAAAGGAAACATTGGCGTCTACGATACCGGCCTGGGCTCAGTGACGCCGATCTATACGGTGACCGTTAAGAGTCAAATCTCCGGCTATCTGATGCAAGTGGTCTATAAGGAAGGCCAGAGTGTTAACAAGGGTGACCTGCTGGCGGAAATTGATCCCCGGCCCTATCAAGTTATGCTAGAGCAGGCGGAAGCGGGATTGGCCCGTGATCAAGCCAACCTCGAGAATGCCATCGTGGATTTGAAGCGGTACCAAACGCTGGTCCCCCTGAAAGCCGTTCCTGAACAACAACTGGCGACGCAGGAAGCCTTGGTCAAGTCAACCGAGGGAATTGTCAAAACGGACCAGGCGCAGATTGATGTCGCCAAACTCGATCTCGTCTATTGCCATATCACCTCCCCGATTTCGGGCCGCGTGGGCCTTCGGTTGGTCGATCCGGGAAATTACGTTACCCCCACCGATGCCACAGGATTAGTGGTTATCACCCAAGTTGAGCCCATCAGTGTGGTTTTCCCGCTGGGGGAGGACCAGCTTCCCCCCATCCTGGCTCGATTGCACGCGGGGGCGCGGTTGAAGGTGGAAGCCTACGACCGGGAAATGAACACGAAGCTTGCCCAGGGGTGGCTCGAAACGTTGGACAATCAGATCGACCCGACGACCGGCACGGTCAAATTTCGCGCGAGTTTTGACAACTGGGATGGGAGCCTGTTCCCTAACCAGTTTGTCAATGCGCGGTTATTGGTAGAAGATAAACAGAGCGTAACCCTTATTCCCACGGCCGCCGTGCAAAGGAACGCCCAGGCAACGTACATTTGGCTAGTTAAACCCGATTCCACAGTCACGGTGCGGACTATAACCCTCGGTACGTCGGAGGGGGAAGATTCGGAGGTCACCTCCGGCTTGGTTCCCGGCGATCAGGTTGTCATGACGGGTGTCGATAAGCTCCAGGAAGGAAGCAAGGTTAAGGTAGCAAAGTCCGACGAGAGGAGTTCCAAAGGGAATTCATGAGCCCGTCACGGATTTTTATCATCCGGCCGGTAGCCACATCGCTACTGATGGTCGGCATCCTCCTGGCGGGGGCGGTAGCTTACAAGCAGTTGCCGGTATCAGCCCTGCCGGAGGTGGATTATCCCACCATCCAGATCATCACTTTCTATCCAGGGGCCAGCCCGGATGTGATGGCTTCCTCGGTTACGGCTCCTCTGGAGCGCCAGTTCGGCCAGGTGCCGGGGCTCCAGCAGATGACCTCAACCAGCTCCGACGGCAGCTCCATCATCACCTTGCAATTCAACCTTAGTCTGAATATCGACGTGGCTGAGCAGGAAGTGCAGCAGTCCATCAACGCGGCCGGAACCTATCTGCCTCCCGACCTTCCCACGCCGCCCATTTACAGCAAAAGCAACCCTGCCGATGCCCCGGTCCTGACCCTGGCGCTCGCTTCCAATTCGCTGCCGCTGTCGAAGGTCGAGGACCTTGCGGACACGCGCCTCGCGCCGAAAATTTCCCAACTACCCGGAGTGGGCCTGGTGAGCATCAGCGGCGGCCAGAAACCCGCCGTGCGGATTCGGGCCAATCCTACCCAGTTGGCCTCGTATGGCCTCAACCTCGAAGATATCCGCAATGTCATCGTGGCCGCCAACGTGAACCAGGCCAAAGGCAACTTCGATAGCCCGCACCAGTCGTATCAAATTGGCGCCAATGACCAGTTACTTTCGGCCGGTGACTATGCGCCGCTGGTGGTTGCCTACCGGAACGGCTCCCCGGTGAAGATGACCGACGTCGCCACGGTCGGGGACGATGTGGAAAACCTCCGCCAAGCGGCCTGGATGAACGATGTTCCCTCTGTTATCGTAAACATCCAGCGTCAACCGGGCGCGAACGTCATCGCCGTGGTGGATCGCATCAAGGCCCTCCTAAATCAGCTCAAAAACGCGCTCCCGTCTTCTGTCCAGGTTACCATTTTGACCGACCGGACCACGACCATCCGGGCCTCCGTTGCCGACGTCGAGTTTGAATTGATGCTCACGGTGGCCCTGGTGGTGATGGTCATTTTTCTTTTCCTGCGCAACCTGGCTGCCACCGTTATTCCCAGCGTGGCGGTTCCGCTCTCCCTGGTCGGCACATTTGGCGTGATGTACATGCTCGGTTACAGCCTTAACAACTTGACTTTGATGGCCTTGACCATTTCCACCGGGTTCGTGGTGGACGATGCCATCGTCATGATCGAGAACATCACGCGTTACATCGAAGAAGGCGAGCCGCCGCTTCAGGCCGCGCTGAAAGGTTCCGCGCAGATTGGCTTCACCATTGTTTCTCTGACCATCTCCTTGATCGCCGTACTGATTCCGCTCCTGTTCATGGGCGACATTGTCGGGCGGCTTTTCCGCGAGTTTGCCGTCACCCTGGCGGTTACCATCCTGGTTTCCGCCGTCGTGTCGTTGACGCTCACGCCCATGATGTGCTCGAAGCTGCTCAAGCATTCCCCGGAAGCCGATCAGACCCGGTTCTATCGAGTCACCGAGCGGGGTTGGAAGGCCATCATTTCCCTCTATGACCGCACGCTCCAGGTGGTGCTGCGCCATCAAACCGCGACTCTGCTGGTCGCCGCTGCGACGCTGGCCCTTACCATTGTGCTTTATCTTTACATTCCGAAGGGATTCTTCCCCATTCAAGATACCGGGGTTATCCAAGGCGTTTCCGAAGCCGCGCAAACCGTGTCTTTCCAGGAAATGTCCACGGAACAGCAAGCACTTGGAAAAATCATTTTGAAGGACCCCGCCGTCGCCAGCTTGTCCTCGTTTATTGGCATCGATGGAACCAACGCCACGCTGAATAGCGGGCGCATTCTGATCAATTTGAAGCCACTCGACGAACGCGAGATCAGTGCGACCGACGTCATCCGGCGCTTACAGCCCGAACTGGCCCGCGTGCCGGGAATCACCCTCTACATGCAGCCGGTGCAGGATATCAGCGTGGAGGACAGGGTCAGCCGTACGCAGTTCCAGTATACTTTGGAAGATCCAAACGTCGACGAGCTGAATTCTTTCGCGCCCCAAATGGTCGCGAAACTGCAAGAAGTGCCCGAGTTGCGCGACGTGGCAAGTGACCAGCAGGAGGGTGGACTCCGCGCCAAGCTGATCTTCGACCGAAATACGGCTTACCGCTTGGGGATTACCCCCTCCACGATCGATCAAACGCTTTACGATGCTTACGGCCAGCGGGAAGTTTCCACAATCTTCACCCAGTTGAACCAGTATCACGTGGTGCTCGAAGTGAAGAGGGATTTCCAGCAAAACCCGTTGAACCTCCGCGACCTTTTCATCCGCACCAACGCGCCGACCACCGCCACTGGATCGACAGGTCTAGTGTCCGGAGGATCGGCAACCACCCAGTTGTACGGACCGACAAGCTCCCTGACCGCTGCCACCACCAGCCTCGCGAACTCCACCTCCTCTCCAGGCCTCTCTTCCTCGATTGGATCGAGTACCGCATTCGGCGGGGGGCAGATTGCGTCCACATCCCCATTCCCCAACGGGGGACAGGTGCCGCTGGCGGCTTTTACGCACGTGGAGGAGATGAACGCTCCCATTACCGTGAACCACCAGGGTCAGTTCCCGGTGGTCACTCTCTCTTTCAATCTGGCGCCCGGTGCTTCCCTGGGAGATGCGGTGAAAGCAGTGGACAGAGTAAAGAAGGAAGTCAACATGCCCGCCAGCATCCAGGGAGACTTTCAGGGTACGGCAGCCTCCTTTCTGGCTTCGCTCTCCAACGAGCCCATTCTGATCCTGGCGGCTCTCGTCACGGTTTACATCGTTCTGGGCGTTTTGTACGAAAGTTACATTCATCCGGTCACTATCCTGTCTACACTGCCTTCGGCGGGCGTGGGCGCCCTGCTATCACTCATGATCTGCAAGGTTGACTTCAGCGTGATCGCGCTGATCGGCTTAGTGCTGCTCATCGGCATCGTGAAGAAGAACGGCATCATGATGATCGACTTTGCCTTGGACGCGGAACGCAAGGAAGGCATGACGCCGGTCAATGCCATCTATCAAGCCTGCTTGCTGCGCTTTCGGCCCATCATGATGACCACCATGGCGGCGTTGCTGGCCGGAGTGCCTCTGGCGCTAGGAACCGGGATGGGTTCGGAACTGCGCCGGCCTTTGGGCATTGCCATGGTCGGCGGGCTCATCCTGAGCCAGTTGCTTACTCTTTATACGACCCCGGTAATCTATCTCTGGTTCGATCGCTTGGCAGTACGCTTTTCCCGGGGGCATAACGGCAGCCCCGGTGTTGAACCGGTGTCCAATTGACGATTTTCGCTTGCCGATTGGGGATTGCCGAGGATTGACTGACGAAACCGGACACTCGGCAAGCGAAAATCGGCAATTGGGTCGAGTTTGTGTTGAATTAAGATGAACATTTCTGAGCCTTTCATTCGCAGGCCGATTGCTACGACGCTCCTTGTCATCGCCGTGTTCCTGGCCGGCGCCGTGGCTTTCCGCTTGCTGCCGGTCTCACCGCTGCCGCAGGTAGACTTCCCCACCGTTTCGGTCTCGGCGGCTCTCCCGGGCGCCAGCCCGGAAATCATGGCCTCCGCGGTCGCGACCCCACTGGAACGCCAGTTTGGCCGCATTGCCGCAGTCACCGAGATGACCTCGTCGAGCAGTCTCGGGGCCACCAGCGTCACCATGCAATTTGACTTGAACCGGAACATTGACGCGGCCGCGCGTGACACCCAAGCCGCCATCAATGCGGCACGTGGTTACCTGCCGACCAACCTTCCCAGTAACCCGACGTACCGGAAAATCAATCCTGCCGATTCCCCCATCTTCATGCTCGCATTGACCTCCGACGTGCTGCCCAAGAGCAAGGTTTACGATTATGCCTCCTCCATCCTGGCGCAGAAGTTGTCGCAGGTTAAGGGGGTGGGCCAGGCGTTCGCGGGCGGTGGCGCTCTGCCGGGGGTGCGGGTGGAATTGAACCCAAACCTGCTCAATAAGTACGGCATCGGCTTGGAGCAGGTGCGGGGTGTGTTGAGCAATTCCAACGCGAATGTCCCCAAGGGGCACTTCTCCGACGGCTCGCGCATGTGGGAAGTGGGCGCCAATGATCAATTGTTCCACGCGAGTGATTATCGCCCGCTGATCGTGGCTTACCGCAGCGGCTCAGCCGTCCACCTTTCCGATGTGGCGGAGGTGGTTGACGCGCCGGAAGAACTCCGCGCGTCCGGCTACGCCAACGGCAAGCCTTCGGTCCTGGTCATCCTCTTCCGCCAACCCGGCGCGAATATCATTGACACCGTGGATCGCGTCCGGGCCATGCTGCCGCAGCTCAGAGCGGACATGCCCCCGACAATCGATATGCGCGTGGCCATGGATCAGACCATGACCATCCGCGCCTCCGTTCACGACACGGAGCGGACGCTCATCATTTCCGTCATTCTGGTGATCATTGTAGTTTTCGTTTTTCTGCGGAATGCGCGCACCACGTTCATCCCCAGCGTCGCTGTCCCTGTGTCCTTGGTGGGGACCTTTGGGGTCATGTATTTGCTGGGGTATAGTCTCGACAATCTTTCCTTGATGGCGCTCTGCATCTCCACCGGCTTCGTGGTGGATGACGCTATCGTGGTGATTGAAAACATCACGCGCTATCTGGAAAAAGGCCTGACCCCCTTCGCCGCGGCGCTCCAGGGCGCCAAGGAGATCGGCTTCACGGTGCTGAGCATCAGCGTGTCGCTCGTAGCGGTGTTCATTCCGTTGCTACTAATGGGGGGAATCGTGGGACGGCTGTTTCGCGAATTCGCCGTGACCCTCTCCGTGGCCATTGTTGTTTCCCTGGTGGTCTCGCTCACCGCGACGCCCTCCATGTGTGCGCACCTGTTGCGCCAGCACGAATCGCACGGCCGTTTCTATCAGACTTCCGAGCGTGCCTTCAATGCGGTGGTGAGGTTCTATGGCCGGACCCTATCCACTGTCCTGCGCTTTCCAGCCATCACCCTTGCGATATTGCTCGCCACCATCGCCCTCAACGTTTACCTCTACATCCACGTTTCCAAGGGGTTCTTCCCCCAGCAAGACAACGGACGCCTGATGGGCTCGATTCAGGCGGATCAGGATACCTCGTTTCAAGCCATGGACGGCATGCTGCGCCAGATGGTCAATATTGTCAAGGCTGATCCGGCGGTGGATACCGTCAACGGTTTTGCCGGTGGCGGCGGACCGGGCGGCGGCGCGATGAACACTGCCCGCATGTTCGTTTCGCTCAAGCCGCCTGCGGAGAGGAAAATCAACGTCGACCTGGTTATTGCCAGGTTGAGGCCACAGCTTAGCCGCATCCCGGGCGCCACGCTCTATTTACAAGCTTCGCAGGATATCCGCGTGGGCGGCCGTTTCGGCGCTTCCCAATACCAGTTCACCATGCGCGGTGACAATCTCAAGGATTTGCAAACCTTCGGCCCTCGGATGCTTCGTGAACTGAGGACCATTCCCATCATCGCGGACGTGAACACGGACCAGCAAAACCAGGGCCTCCAGGCCTTCGTGAACTATGATCGCGCTACCGCCTCGCGCTTCAGCATATCGCCACAACTGATTGACAATACCCTTTACGATGCCTTTGGCGAAAACCAGGTTTCGACGATGTACACGGCGCTCAATCAGTACCACGTGGTGATGGAGGTGGCGCCGCAATTCTGGCAGAATCCACTGTTCCTGCACCAGACTTATGTACACTCGCCGGCAGGTCTGGAAGTGCCTCTGAATGCCATTTCAAAATATTCCGAGATTACCGCGCCGCTGGCGGTGAACCACCAGAGCCTCTCGCCTTCCGTGACCATCTCGTTCAATCTGCAGCCGGGCGTCGCCTTGGGAGACGCTGCGGAAGCCATCACCGTGAGGGCCAGCAAAATTGGCTTGCCGTCGACCATTCGCACCGGATTTGCCGGAACCGCGCAAGCTTATCAGGATACCCTTGGAAGCCAGCCCCTGCTGATCGCCGCCGCGCTGATTTCGGTCTATCTGGTACTCGGGATTCTCTACGAGAGCTACGTTCATCCCATCACCATTATCTCGACGTTACCATCGGCGGGAGTGGGCGCGCTGCTGGCGTTGATGCTCACGCACACGGATCTCACGGTGATTGCCATCATCGGGATCATTCTGCTGATCGGCATTGTGAAAAAGAACGCCATTCTGATGATTGACTTTGCGCTTGCGGCCGAGCGCAATGAGGGCAGAAGTTCTCGCGACTCGATCTACGAGGCATGTTTGCTGCGCTTCCGCCCGATCATGATGACCACCATGGCGGCAATGCTGGGGGCGGTGCCGCTCGCTCTCGGGACGGGCACCGGATCGGAATTTCGACGACCCCTGGGAATCGCGATCATCGGCGGGTTGCTGGTAAGCCAGTTGTTGACGTTGTACACCACTCCCGTCGTGTACCTCTATTTTGACAAGCTGCAGAATTGGCGGCATCGGGCCCAGTCATAGGTTTCGCGACCCGCGCGACTCTGGCCTCGAAGAGCACAGAAGGCAGCAAGCAATGCGCGGACAGAGCGCGGGCAAGCAGAGAAGAGAAGGGAGCAGTCAGATGAATTGCAGGCAAGTGCGAGGTCAAAAGTCGAAACCGGCGTCGCACGCATTTTTGAGTTTTGACTTCTGCGCATTCCGTTTTGACTTTCCTTTCTGCCTTCTGCTTATTGCCTTCTGCCTACTGCTGCCTTCCTGCATGGTGGGGCCCAATTACCACCGCCCGTCCGCTCCTGCTCCTGCGGCTTACAAAGAACTTCCGCCCGCGGACTCCCCGCAGGCCTCCGAATGGGCGCCCGCTCAACCCAACGACGCACTGGCCCGCGGAAAGTGGTGGGAAATCTACAATGACCCCGAGCTCAATACGCTGGAAGAGCAAGTGAGCATTTCCAACCAAAATCTCAAAATGGCGGAAGCGCAATTTCGCGAGGCTGAATTCGCCGTCCGGATTGCTCACTCGAACCTCTACCCGTCTATTTCATTGACCCCGTCGATTGTGAACGGTCGAACTTCGGTTACCGGAATATCCCAGGGCCAAAACTTTTCGCGGACCACCTATGACATGCCCGTGAGTGTGTCTTGGGAGGCCGACACTTGGGGAAGTATCCGGCGCAGCATTCTATCGAGCGCGGAGACCGCGCAAGCGAGCGACGCGCAGTTGGAAAACGCCCGGCTCTCCTATCAAGCACAGCTTGCGCAGGATTACTTTGAGCTGCGCGGCACGGATGGCGAGAAAGATCTACTCGACGCCACCGTGCAGTCCTACCAGGACTATCTCAAGCTGACTCAAGACAGGTTTAACAGCGGGGTGGCCTCAGGGTCCGATGTTGCTCAGGCGCAAACTCAGTTGGAGACCGCACGTGCCCAGTTGATCGATTACGATGTGGCGCGCGCGCAGTACGAACACGCAATCGCTGTCCTCGCCGGCAAAGTCCCCGCGGATCTTTCGATCTCCTACCGTGCTATCAAGATTACACCCCCACCCGTGCCTGTGGCCGTTCCTTCGACATTGTTGGAGCGCCGACCCGACATCGCTGGCGCCGAGCGCCAGATGGCCGCGGCGAACGAGCAGATTGGCATTTCTAAGGCCGCGTACTACCCAACTATCGGCCTAACTACTGACAATGCGCCGGTAGGCTTTGAAAGTGCTTCACTCTCAAAATGGTTCACTTGGCCCAGCCGCTTTTGGTCGATAGGACCAGGTTTGGCGGAGACCGTCTTTGATGCCGGTAAGCGTCACGCAACTTTGAACCAGTCACAGGCAGCCTACGACTCCACCGTGGCGAATTACCGCGAAACCGTTCTTACCGCCTTCCAACAAGTCGAGGACAACCTGGCAGCCCTGCGCGTGCTTGAGAATGAAGCTAAGGCTGAGGATGACGCGATAAAGGCTGCGCAGGACTCGCTAAACATTTCCACCTACCAGTACAAAGCCGGCACGGTCAACTACCTGACCGTAATTACCGAACAAGCGATTCTCCTCCAGGACCAGGAGCAAGCTCTGAGTATCCTGACGCGTCGCATGGGCGCCAGTGTCCTCTTGGTCGAGGCGCTCGGCGGCGGTTGGAACACCTCAAAGCTCCCATCCATCAAAGCGGTGTCGAGCGGCAAGTAGGTTTCAGAACCCTCTCCATCTGGCATATTTCAGCGCTCGCTCAGAAGTGCCTGCCCCGATAAGTCCTGCCAGGCCGGGAAACCGGCTTCCCTGCTGGCATGCCTGCGCAGCTTTAGCGTGCGGCTGCTTGCTGCCCCCTTCCTTCCCGCGAGCTTGCTCGCGGGATTTCGCAGCCGTGGCCCTTCCCATCCGGCAAGCGGGACGAGAGAATGGCCGCCAGCAAGCTGGCTGGTGAGAGAGGCGGCAGCAAGCAGCCGCACTCTAAAGCTCCGCACCCCAAGTTTGTCTTGTTTCGTGCGGTTGTTTGTTTCATGCTGAGGGCCATGGATACCCCTAAGAGTGATCACTTTCGAATTCCCTTGATTGCCGCGCTCGCCGCGTTTGGATTGCATCTCGTGGGGAATCCGCACTATGGATTCTTCCGCGACGAACTCTACCTCATCATTTGTGGCCGGCGTCCGGGATGGGGCTATGTCGACCAGCCTCCCGTCGTGCCGCTTCTCGCCGCCGGAACCCAGTTGTTTGGCCACTCGCTCGTGCTCTTGCGCGCCGTCCCCGCGTTCTTCGCTGCCGCGGCCGTATACGTCACTTGTTTGCTCGCCGAAGAATTGGGAGGAGGAGCCTTCGCCCAGATCCTCGGCGCGCTCGTCGTCTTCTTCGCTCCTGTCCTCATGAATTTCGGGATGAAGGTTTCTCCAGACGTGGTCGGTTTGTGGCTCTGGCCGCTGACGGCCCTGTACGTTCTCCGCTTGGCGAAGGGGGCGGACCCGCGTGCGTGGCTGGTGGTCGGGGCGGCGGTTGGCATCGCGATCGAGAGCAAATACACCGTCGTGTTCTTTGCTGCGGCGCTGCTGCTCGCCCTGCTGCTCACGCCCGAGCGGCGGATTCTCTTCTCCCGCTGGTTCCTAACGGGTTGCGCGGTTGCCGGCGTGATCGCCTTGCCGAACTTCCTCTGGCAGGTCTACAAAGGGTTCCCCACCCTGGAATTCCTGCGCAACGCCGAGCACGGGAAGAACCTGATCGTCGGTCCTGGGCAATACCTGTTTCAGCAACTGCTAATTACCAACGCATTTCTATCAATAGTATGGGTGGCCGGCTTGGTTTGGCTGCTGTGGAACGCGCATCTGCGCTTTCTGGGTTACACGTACATCATCCTGATTGCGATCATGATCGCGCTGCATGGTAAACACTACTATCCCGCCAACGTGTACCCGTATCTGATGGCCGCAGGAGGCGTGGCCATCGAAGCCTGGACGAATCGACGGAAGGCGCTTCGGCCCATCGTGGCCACTGCTGCAATTGTCTTGGGTCTCGTTTTCGTCCCTCTCGCCATGCCGATTTTGCCGGAGGCGCAGGTGGCCTCGTACTCGCAATGGCTTCTTCGGATCATGCACGTCTCGCGCCAGGCCGTCGCCACCGAGCGCAATCGCCCGTCCGAGATTCCCTCCGATTGGGCGGATATGCACGGCTGGCCCGAACTGGCCGCCACGGTCGCGAAGGTTTATCAGTCCCTGCCGCCCGACGACCGCGCGCAGGCGGCCATTGTGGCCGGCAACTACGGAGAAGCCGCGGCCATCGATTTCTTTGGCCGTCCCTACGGCTTGCCCCCGGCACTGAGCGGCCATAACCAGTATTACCTCTGGGGAACGCGCGGCTACACCGGAAATGTCGTTATCGACGTGGCCGGCGACTGCGGCGCGCGCGACCATTTGTTCGAGTCCAGCGAGCGCGCCGCGACCTTCACCTCGCCCTGGATCCAACCCTACGAGGACGGCATCCCCATCATGGTTTGCCGCGGCATCCAGCGACCCCTCGCGGAACTCTGGCCAAGTATCAAGCATTACCGGTAGGCCGAAGATCCCCCCTGCGTCCGCGACGATTGGCGGGATCAGGCCCTTCGTGTCGCCTCGCCCGCCCGTCGAAATCCGTCTTATGTCCAACCGTTCTCGGCGAGTCCCGTGGCGGGCAGGTGCAATGCTGACCTCCGCCCGTCCCCCTTAATCAGGATTTCGTTCTTGCCCAATTGAATGTCGCGCACCACGGCGAAATCCTCCGAGACATGGGCAAGAAAGCTGATGTAGCGCGCGGTCAGTTTCCCTTTCGCGGGGACGATGGAAAAGGTTGGGGTCTCGAAGAGTGGCGACACCGCGAACGCCTCTCGCCGCGTCACTGGAAACGGTGTTGAGCCGAATTCGAGCCCGCGCGTTTGGCAGCGCCCATTCCACGGCGCCACCGCTCTTGACTGATTTTCCTCCCAAATCGCCGCCCAGGGAAAGTCGCTGCGCCGGAAGCAGTAACCCACCAGCAGGCGGTGGGGAAGGTTGAGGGCCGCAATGTACTGCACTTCGCGCCTCGGATTCAGCAAAACCGAGGCGATGAATCCCAGCCCCTGGCGTGCGAAGGGGCGCGTCAGGTCGACGCTGCCGCCCGTGGGCGAGGGCGCAAAGGGCCAGTGGAAGTTGCGCCCGGAGGCGAGCAACTCATTGCCTCCATAGCCGCTGGCGCCAGTTCTTCCCCGGGTTGCGGTGATCGCAATGCGGCTGGTTTCGTTCCCCAGAAAGGGCGGGCTGAGCGTGACGTGCTGGGTCCAGTGGAAGAAGTGGTCGGCTTTCCTCTCGTTCGTTACGGTCTCGGTAAAATACGCTACGGCCTCGCCGCGCCGCAGGCGGAGCTCGCGGCTAAAGTACAGCCCCGACACCGGCAGGTCCACCCCGAGAGTGAGCGCGACCTCTTGTGAAGTCGCGCTGAGACGGGTCTTCTCCCAGAGAGCCGAAGGTGCTTCACCGTGCGTGGACAGGCCTTGCGCCGCTTCTTCCGCCGAGGGTGGTCCGAAATAATCCAGGCAGATGTTGTGCCCGGCGATCCCGGACAGCAACTTCCCCTCATTTATCGGGCCGTATTCCGTCGCGTGCTTTGCGGCTCGGTATTTGTAGGGCTCGATCGACTTCCAGGGTGGAACCCAGAGGGGATTAAGGACGGGCAATCCCGTTTCGGCCAGGAATTGAAATTCCGCAATGTGGCCGCCCCCGGGCAGGGTCACCATTCGCACCAGGTCATTCTGAAGCGTATAGGCCTCGCGCCCGTTCCATTTCGTTTTCAAGCATTCGAGTCTTTTCGTCATCAAAGTGGTTTCCTTTTCGCGGTCGGGACTCTGTACGTCTTCGTGCGCGAGAGATCATACCTCACAGTTTCTGCGTTTGCATGCCCCCAGCTTGGAATGCCATGTCGCCCAACTTTTTCGCAATCCGGGTGACCCCGGCCTCGACTTGTCCTCGCTTGCTCACATCGAATGGAAAGAATTCGATCCGGCTTCCGGATTGGCGGAGTTCCTTGGCAGCGCGCCGCCCGGCTTTCACGTCTGTGTCCACAAGGGCGACGGCTGCGTTGCGCTCGGCGAATTCCCGGCAGCACGCCAAGCCGATTCCCGAGGCGCCCCCGGTCACAACCACGACTTTGTTCAGAAAATCCATGGTGAAGGGTTCCTCTTCCTCCCGACGCCCTGCGCCTCTGCGCTCAAAGCCCGTCTTGACTTTTCCTCCAACATCCTACTTCGTCCTGCCTTTGAAATGAAGCGGCATCGAGAGGAAAGAGACACGAGATAATCCGCCGAAGCGCAAGAAGATCTCTTCGTCCATAACTCAGGATCCATGATTGCGGCCCTGCCTTTCGCCGAACCTGGTGCGGCATAGCCGATCTGCGCCGGTCGATTCCGGTCTTGGCCATTGCCAATATTGGACCCGGGACAGCGATCAATCTGGGCAGGCTGCCCGTGCCAGTTCGCGTTTTCCTCGAACACGCCGCAACAGCTTTCTTCCTTATTTTCATCAACATAATGGAGAGAACGGGCTAACTTATTTGTTTTCATGAACATCATGGAGTGGCTAAAAGCAGACATTTTTTCTCCATTTGTTTTCAAGGAGATGAGGACTTCCTCCATGAATTTTCAATCCCCTTTTTTTGTTTGTGACCTTAACCACTAGGAAGGCACTAACTGTTATAGTTTCAGCAGGATAGATTTTTGTGACATTCTTGCTGTTCATCGCTAACCCATTTAGTTTCTGGTACATCGTGGAGAGCCGCGCCATTTAACCTGGAGCTGGACCCGTATTTCCTACTAACTCGCCTTGTTTGAATGATATAAAGCTCTTAGACATTTTGACTCTAAACTGTTATCCCTCTTTTGTTTCTATTACATAATGGAGAGCCGCGTTTTTTGCCATCGCTCCATCGGACACGCATTGAGTTCAATTCTCGGTTCGGGGACACTCGATGAGCTTTTATCGGTCGCGCCGGTTTCCCCCCGCATGGAACCCTGGCATCCCGCCGCATTGCGCACTTTCACGCGAAGACCACTCTCCTCTCCCTGTTCCCGCACGTTGGCGACCATAGGCTATGGTAATGTTTACCCATTGTCGCGCCGCTGGGGGATTTGTCCCGGCTCTCACTCGTACCGCAGAGCAACGAGTGGATCGACCTTCATGGCGCGGCGCGCCGGCAGGTAACTTGCCAGAAGCGCGGCGCCGGTTAAGATCAGGGCAACCGCGATGAAGGTCGCCGGATCGGTGGCGCTGACTCCAAAAAGGAGGCTGGCCATCACGCGTGACAGCGCCAGTCCGCCGATCAAGCCGCCGGCAACGCCCAGAGCAGCCAGTTCCATGGCCTGGCGTAATACCCAACCGAGAATGTTTTCCGGTTGCGCTCCCAGAGCCACGCGCACACCGAGATCGTGCGTGCCTTGCGAGACCAGGTAGGACATGACCCCGTACACTCCCACCGCGGCGAGCACCAGAGCGAAGGCCGCAAAGGCGCCCAGCATCGTCGCCGCGAACCGCTGGCGGGCCAGCGAATCGTGCAGCCGGTCCTGCATGGTGCGGACGTTGTACACCAGAACGCTGGGATCGACAGCGTGAATCTGCTGCGTGATGGCGCTCGCCAGTGCGGCAGGCTCGGCGGCGGTGGACGCCACCAAATACATACCGTTATCGGGCGCCTGGAGGTGAGGAAGATAGACCGCAATCTTGGTTTCGCTCGCGAGGCCATACTGCTTGACCACGCCCACCACTCCCGCAATCGTGATGGGCTTCTTGGGGTCGAACCACACGTGTTTCCCGATGGGGCTTTCGTGCGGCCAGAAGCGGCGGGCGAACGCGTCATCGATGATCGCCACTTGCTGGCTGTCGCTGCGGTCATGGTCAGTGAAAAAACGGCCCTCCACGAGAGGAATACTCATGGTGCGGAAGTAGTCGGTGCTCGCGATGCGAAAATCGACCTGCAGTTCCTGCCCGGGGGGCGGTGTGTAGCCTTCGACATGGATTCCTCCCCAACCCACCGACCCGGTTAGCGGCAGCGCCGAAACCACGCCTTCGGCTTTAACGCCGGGCAGATGCGCGATGCGATCGCCGATTTGCTGGTAGAACCCGATCACGGCGGCGTTCTGCCGGTAACTGGGGCCTGAGGCCGCAACCTGCAACGAGAAAATATGGTCAGTGCTGAAACCCGGCGGAATGCTTTGAAGGCGCATGAAGCTCCGAAGCAGAAGCCCTGCGCCGATCAGCAGCATGAGCGAAAACGCCAGTTCAGAGACCACCAGCAGGCCGCGCAATCGGTTTCGTGCGAGGCCCATGCCGCCATGGCTCTGCCCCGTGCGCCCGCCGGACTTGAGCGAGGTTTGGAGGTCGACGACCAACGCCCGCCACGCCGGCGCCAGGCCGAACAGAATGCCCGTCACCAGCGAGATCCCGAACGTGAAGGCCAGGACCGTGCCGTCGGTCCGGATGTCTTCGAGCCTGGGAATATTCCCCGGATTGATGGCTCGCACCATGTCGAGAGCCCAACTTGCAATCACCAGTCCCGCGGCGCCGCCGGCGACTGCCAGCAGAACGCTTTCGGTCAGCAACTGCCGCAGGATGCGCCAGCCATTTGCGCCCATCGCGGCGCGGATGGCGATTTCACGCTCGCGTCCCGCCGCACGCGCGAGCAGCAGGTTTGCCACGTTGGCGCAGGCGATCAGCAGCACCAGCGCCACCGACCCGAGGAGTACGAGCAAAACGCGGCGGACGTCGCCCACCACCTGGTCCTGCAGGCCGACAACGCTCATGCCGAACGTACGATCGCGCTTGTCCTTCTCACGGATGCGCCCGGCGATGACGTCGACATCGGCTTGGGCTTGCGCAAGGGAAACGCCGGGCTTCAGGCGGACCATCAAGTTGTAATTCTCGTCGCCGCGCCGCTGCTCGGCATCCGCCCCCAAAGGCAATGGCAGAAATATGTCAACCTTATCCATGGGCCCTTCGGCGGGCATGACCTCCGAATTCAGAGAAAAATCCGGAGTCAGCACGCCGGCTATGGTGTATTGGGCCCCATTGAGCGTGACGCTCTTGCCCACGATGTGCGGGTCGGAGCTGAATAACCGCCGCCAAACGCCGTTACTGAGGATGCCGACCGGCGCCTTGCCGGGCTTGTCCTCTTCGGGAAGCAGCAGCCGCCCCAGCAGCGGCTTCGCCCCGAGCATGTGCAGGAGAGAGGACGAGGTTAAAATTGCGCCCACAAGTTCCGGCTGGCCCTGGCCGGAGAGCGTCATGCCGCGAAGCCGCGAGATGGACATCTCCTCGAACGAGTGGTTCTGCTTCACGAGGTCGACGTATTGGCCCGGCGACGGCCAATCGCGGAAGATGCCGATGCCGGGAGAATGCAGCCATATGGCGGCCAACCGGTCCGGATGGGGGTAGGGTAGCGGCCGCAGCAGGAGAGCGTCCTCGACGCTGAAGATGGCGCTGTTCGCCCCGATGCCCAGCGCCAGCGAGAGGACGATGACAAAACTGAGCGCGGGGGTCTTGCCCAACGAGCGCACGGCGTAACGGAAATCCTGCAAGAACGATTGCACGCGACCTCCTGGTGGAAAGATCCAACCGCATGGCGAAAGAGTGCGGGCGCTCGGCGGCGCGCCGTCGCCGTAGTCGAGGACCCTATGACGTCGCCCACTCGAAAAGCGCAGCTCGCAATTGCCTGTCTTCGCTTATGTCCACGCCATTCTACCTCTAGCTGCGCCGGTAATGAAGTGGCAAGCGCCGAAGGGTCGGCCGGGCAGGCGGCACAATGGTCGAGGCAGCTTTGGCTCGGACGTCGCGCGTGTTGGCCGTAGAAACCTGGATGCGGCGGGAGAGTCTCCTGCTTGCTAGCCCTCCGGTCCATCCTTGAATTCTCCTTTCGTGGGGAAAATGCCCGCGACGCATAACGCCGACCCTACTTGGTCTCGACCCGTGTCGGGTGGGGACAGGTTGGGCTACCAAAATCGCCCAAGGGAGCTTTAATTCGGGCCGTTTTGCATCGAAAAAGCCGCGTTTTCCGTCGGACACTCTGTCGCTCGACCTTGTGTTTTCATAAATATAGCCGGA
>CAZCVY010000060.1:28510-35486 GCA_964501985.1 uncultured Acidobacteriota bacterium
TTTTCATAAATATAGCCGGAACTTCCGCCCTTCTCGCTGGGACCGGTGCCGCTTTGCCCATTACGAACATCCCTTCGAGTCGCCGTCGGTGCCGTCCGCGGATCGGCAATCGGATGTCCGCCATCGGCTGGAGTGTACCATTCCGGTGGGTGAGCCGCGCAAATTTGTCCCACGGATGAAAACCTGGAATGGTGCTCTGGCTGACTTCGTAAATTGGCTGGGCTCCGATTCGAAAAGGGAAAAAGGCTGACGCACGGGCATGGCTTCATCCGACAGTAACACGCGGTTATTGTACCATGAAATATTAAAAAGTCAAGAAAATTCTTGCAGTGCCAGAGGCTACAAATTGTCGCCTTCGGAAAGCGGTTGTAACGTGGGCGTCCCCCCCTCCGCTGTGGCGTGAGCATCTTGGCTGCGCCCTGGCGGGAGCGGGACGCTCCCCCGACAGCGGGCAGGATGCCCGCGCTCCAGACCCAATCGATTGACAATACCCCGAGATCGGCAGATGATCATTCCAGACGACACTGACGTGCAGTCAACGGAGGTGCGAATCCATGAAGCCCGTCATCATTCTGACCCTACTGGCCTTGCTGACACTGCCGTTGATAGCTGATGCTCCCAAGGGTACTGTCCCCCGTTCCGCAGCCGATAGATACGCGGCCCACGCGGAGGCCGACGGCGCTGCCCTGGGCGCTTCGCTTCTTAGTGCCAAAGAAGTTCACAAGGTCTTTACCACCGATCTCAACCGCTGCTGCCGAGTGGTGGAGGTTGCACTCTATCCCGCCAACGGTAAGTCGGTGGACGTTTCCCCTGATAATTTTGTGCTCCGTCTGGCCGGGACCGATACGGCCGCCAAACCTTCCAGCGCCGTGGTGCTGGCGGCGCAGTTGCAGGATAAGAATAGAAATGAAATCGCCAATACGGGCGTTACGACGGTGGGGGAGGTCCACGGGGGATACGAATCGGGCACCGATCCCATCACGGGACAACGGGTTCACGGTGTGGAAGCGGGCGGCGGCGTGGGCGTTGGGGTCGGTAACACGCAACCGGCGCCGCGACCGGGTTCAACGGACCGGGACCGATATGCCATGGAAATGGAACTGAATGAGAAGGCCCTGCCTGACGATACGGTGTCGGCCCCTGTTGCCGGATATCTCTATTTTTCGCTTTCCAAGGACAACAAGAAGGCCAGCCACCAACTGGAGTACATCCTGAACGGCCAGAAGATTTCTCTCAAGCTCGACTAGTTCCAGCCCGCAACTTACACCGACTGCCCTTCGTCATCCCCGGCTTCGGCTGGGACTTCGTCCAAATCGTCCGGTGCGATCGGGACGGTTTTGCTTCCGCGCCGCATGGCCACGATGCCGGTGCGCACCATTTCGATGACGCCGAAGGGTCGCAGCACCTCGAGTAAGCGATCGATTTTCTCCTCGCCGCCAGTGATTTCAATCGTCACGGACTCCGGCGAAACGTCGACCACGCGCGCCCGGAAGACCTCCACCAACTGGAGCACGTGGGAGCGCTGGTCGTGCTGGGCGGACACCTTGATCATGGCCAGGTCACGAGTGATCGCCGGCTCATCCGTGATGTCTTCCACCAGCAGGACGTTTACCAACTTGTAGAGGCTGGCTTCAATCCGGCGCCCCTGGTCCTGGTCCGCTTCAACGGTAATGGTCATGCGGGAGACTTCCGGCTTTTCCGTGCGGCCGACCGTGAGCGAGTCAATGTTGAAGGCGCGCCGGCGGAAGAGCGACGCCACCCGCGTGAGGACGCCGGGCTTGTTTTCCACGTGCACCACAAATGTTTTGAGCATAAGAGTCCGAGGACGAAAATTCAAAATTCAAAATTCAAGATTCAAAATAGGAGAAACGAAAAACTCCAATCTAAAATCCGACATCGCGAAGCCGAAAAATCTACAATCTGAAATTTGAAATCTAAGATCTGAAACAATCTACAATCTGAAATTCGAAATCTGAAATCTAAAATCGAAGATCCAGAACCTACCATTCAAAACTAAACCCCAACCCTAACCGCTGACCCCTAACACCTGACCCCCAATCCCTAACACCTAACCCCTAACCCCTGACACCTAACCCCTGATACCCAACACCTGACACCTGGCACCTGACACCTTATTCGTCCTCCGCGGTTTCGACCAGCGGGTTGGGGCGGCGAATCATCTCGTGCAGCGCGGCTCCGGCGGCGACCATGGGATAGACCGAATCTTCCTGCTCGACCTGGAAATCGATGAGCATCGGTCCCTCCTGTTGCCTGGCCGATTGCACGGCGGGCACCACCTGCGATCGCTTGGTAACGACGGCGCTGCGGATTCCATATGCGTCCGCCAATTTGGAAAAGTTGGGGCTCAGCAGGGGAGTGGATTCGTAGTTGCGGTCGTAGAAAAACTCCTGCCACTGCCGCACCATTCCCAGATAGCCGTTGTTGATGATGGCGATGTGAATCTTCAAGTTCTCCTGAACCAGGGTGGCGAGTTCGGCCATGGTCATCTGGAAGCCGCCGTCTCCGACCACCACCCACACCTCCGCCTCGGGGCGCGCCACCTTGACTCCGATCGCGGCGGGCAGGGCGAATCCCATCGTACCCAGGCCGCCGGAAGTGATCAGCGAGAGGGGAGTTTCGTGTTTGAAGTATTGCGCTTCCCACATCTGATGCTGGCCGACGTCAGTCACCACCACCGTCTCGGCTCCCCGCGTTTCCTGCCATAAGTCGTTGATGACGTGCGCCGCGTAAAGGTGCCCGCTGTCGGGCAGGTTCTGGATATCGCGCACCGCGGCGTCGCCTTTCAGGCCGTCAATGTAGCTGCGCCACTCACTGCAATCGATGGGCTGGAGGCGGGGCAGTAACTCGCGGAGGACGCCGCGCAGATCGCCGATGAGAGCGACGTCCACTTTTACGTTCTTGTTGATTTCCGTGGGATCGATCTCGACTTGTATCTTCTTCGCCTTGGGGGCGTAGGTCTTCAGGCTGCCAGTGACCCGGTCGTCAAAACGCATGCCCAGTGCGATCAGCAGGTCGGCATCCTGAATCGTATGGTTGACCCAAGCCTCGCCGTGCATGCCCATCATGCCGAGATTCAGCGGGTGAGATGCGGGGAAAGCGCCGAGGCCGAGCAGAGTCAGCGTGATAGGAATTCCCGTGCGATCCGCCAACTCGCGGACCTCGGCCATGGCGCCGGAAAGCAGAATGCCGTGCCCGGCGAGAATCACGGGCCGCTTCGCTTCCTGAATCAGCTTGAGGGCTTTGGAATAATCCTCGGAAGTGGGCGAGAGATCGGGCCGGTAGCCCGGCAATTGGGGTTTCGCCGCGTCCCAATCAAATTCGCAGGACGACTGCTGCGCGTCCTTGGTGATATCGACAAGGACTGGGCCGGGACGCCCGGACGCGGCCACATAAAAGGCCTCGCGAAGTGTTTGCGCCAGCTCGCTCGCGTGGGTCACCAGGTAGTTGTGCTTGGTGATAGGGAGAGTTACGCCAGTGATGTCCGTTTCCTGAAAGGCGTCGGAACCGATCAATTTGCTGCCGACTTGGCCGGTAATGCAGACGATTGGGGAAGAGTCCATCATGGCCGTAGCGATGCCGGTGACCATGTTGGTGGCGCCCGGGCCGGAAGTTGCCACGGCCACTCCCACGCGGCCGCTCGCGCGCGCGTAACCGTCGGCCATGTGGGTTGCACCCTGCTCGTGCCGTACCAGCACGTGGTGAATACTACTGTGCTTCAGAGCGTCATAGGCAGGAAGAATCGCCCCGCCCGGATAGCCGAACACGTGCTTCACGCCTTCCCGCTCCAGGCATTCCCAAAGGATTTGAGCTCCCGTCTTGACCATGTTTTACACTTCCTCTCCATCCGCACGGCTTTGATTGCGGCTTCAGTTGCGTGTGCCAAGCCCTACCGTTCATTGTACAATAGGCGGGCTCCACTTAGGGTGCTTCATGTTGTAATTGTGGCCTGAGCAATCAATTCAAGGCCGATTCTACGAGGAGGAAAGCGGATCCGCTCGAAGGCTGCCACCAGCCGCCTCGAGGCGTGCAGATGTGCGCACAAAGGGGAGAGGAAGGATCGCGATGTTTTGCCGCTTTTTCAAACCACTCATGTTGATGGGATTATTCTCGGGCATTGGATTATCGGGCCAGACGCCGCAGCCGCCCGTCGCGCCGGTCATTGAGCACCGCGAAACGCGCCACGGAGCCACGGTGATCGACAATTATTTCTGGCTCCGCGAGAAGTCGAATCCGGAGGTCATCAAGTACCTCGATGCGGAAAACGCTTATACCGAGGCCATGACCAAGCACCTAAAGCCGTTTGAGACCGCGCTCTATGACGAAATGTTGAGTCACATCAAGCAAACCGATTTGAGTGTGCCCGTCCTCCAAGGCGATTACTTCTATTACTCGCGCACCGAGGAAGGCAAACAGTATCCCATCCAGTGCCGCAAAAAAGGCAGTCTGGATGCGCAGGAAGAAGTCCTGCTTGACCTGAACGAGCTGGGTAAGGGGAAGAAGTTTGTCGGGCTCGGAGCCTTCGTCGTCAGCGACGATCAGAATCTGCTCGCCTACACGATTGATTACGTGGGTTACCGCCAGTTCAGTCTTGAGGTCAAGGATCTGAGGTCAGGCGCCACGCTTCCCGATACGTTGGAGCGCGTCGACAGCGTCGCTTGGGCCGCCGACAATCGAACCTTGTTTTTGACCACTGAGGACGCGGTAACAAAACGCGCCAACCAAGCGTGGCGGCATACGCTGGGCCGGAAGGAATTCGAACCGATTTACGAGGAAAAGGACGAAATCTTCCGGCTCGGCATGGACAAGACTCGCGACAAGAAATACTTGTTGCTGTCGAGCGAAAGCACTGACACGACGGAGTCCCGCTACCTTCGGGCCGATCGACCGAACTCCAACTTCACCATTTTCCTTCCGCGAGAAAAGCAACACCGTTATTACCTCGATCATCGGGAGAATCTCTTCTACATTCGCAGCGACAAGGGGGCGAAGAATTACCAGGTTTTCACCGCGCCCGAGGGTGATCCCCGACCCAGCAACTGGAGAATCTTCATCCCCCACGACAAAGACGTTTTGATTGATGGCGTCGATCTGTTCCACGATTTCGCCGTGTCGGTTGAGAAGTCGCAGGCGCTTAATCGCATGCGCATCTTCGACTTCAAATCGGGGAAGTGGAGCGCGATCTCCTTTCCAGAGCCCGTGTATGCGGCATTCCCCGGCGACACGCCGGACTATGCTTCCAAGACGTATCGCTACAGTTACCAGAGCCTGCTGACTCCTTCAAGCGTGTTTGATTTCGATACTCAAACTGGCAAATCGGTGCTCCGGAAGCAGCAGGAGGTGCCCGGCGGCTTCGATCGAACTCAGTACGATTCGGAGCGCCAGTGGGTAACGGCGCGGGACGGCGCCAAGGTCCCGCTCTCGATAGTCTATAAGAAAGGATTCAAGCGCGACGGCACAGAACCCCTCCTTCTTTACGCCTACGGTTCCTATGGGTTTGGCGTACCGGCCACATTCTCGAGTTCGCGCCTCGTCCTGCTCGACCGCGGCGTCGCGTTCGTCATCGCTCACATTCGCGGCGGCAACGATATGGGCGAGCAGTGGCGCGACGATGGCAGGCTCATGAAAAAGAAGAATACGTTCAATGACTTCATCGATTGCGCCGAATACCTCATCCAGCAGAAGTGGACCTCCAAAGATCGCCTGCTGATTGAAGGAGGCAGCGCCGGGGGACTCTTGATGGGAGCCGTAGTTAATATGCGCCCGGACCTCTTTCGCGCGGTCCATCTGGCCGTGCCGTTCCTCGATGTGATGAATGACATGATGGACCCGTCGCTGCCGCTGACGACGACCGATTACCCCGAGTGGGGTAACCCCGCCGACAAAGCAGCTTACGATTACATTCTTTCATACAGTCCCTACGATAATCTGCACCCGGCGGCGTATCCGCCGATGCTGCTAACGGAAAGCCTGAACGATAGCCAGGTTGCATATTGGGAGGCGGCCAAGTTCGTTGCTAAAGCGCGTACGCTCAAGACGGACAATAACCCGATTCTGCTGAAGATGAAGATGGATCCCGCCGGTCACGGCGGCGCCTCGGGGCGATACGATCAACTGAAGGACCACGCTTTCGAATATGCGTGGCTGCTGAGCCAAGTCGGCGTTACCAAATAGGCTGGCCGCGCTCTAGGTTGCAATTGAGCCCTTGTGTTGGAGAGGGACCTATGACCAGACTTCATCGACCCACGAGAAGGCAGTTTGTTTCTGCCGCAGCGGCGGCGGCGGGAACCGCTCTTCTACCCACCGCTGTGTTCGCTGGTCCAGCGCAGGATGCTGGCCCGAGCGCGGCGGCGAAGATCCCGCAGCCTGTGTCGCGGGAAAAAATCCAGTGGAAGGTTGAGCCGTTCCCTCTGCGGCAGGTTCGGCTGCGCAAAGGCCCATTCCTCGATGCTCTGGAAGCGGACCAGCGCTACCTGCACTTGCTCCCCTCTGACCGCCTCCTCCACACCTTTCGCTTGAACGCCGGGCTCTCTTCTTCTGCCCAACCTCTGGGAGGCTGGGAGAAGCCGGATTGCGAACTCCGGGGGCATTTTGCCGGCGGCCACTACTTGTCCGTGTGTGCGCTGATGTACTCGAGTGCCGGCGATCACGAGTTGAAGGAAAAAGCTGATGGCTTGGTCGCGCAGCTCGCCGATTGCCAAAAGGCCCACCAGAACGGCTACCTCAGCGCGTTCCCGGAGGAATTCTTCGACCGTTTACGCGAAGGGCGCCAAGTCTGGGCACCCTTTTACACCTATCACAAAATTATGGCAGGCCTCCTGGACATGTACGTCCACTGCGGAAACGATCAGGCTCTGGCGGTGGCCGAAGGCATGGCGGCGTGGGTCGACCATTGGCAGGAGAGCATCAGCGACGAGCACATGCAGCGGATCCTGCAGACTGAATTCGGCGGCATGAA